>NZ_JAUBPW010000079.1:9805-30047 GCF_036700965.1 Microcoleus sp. Pol8_D6
TTGGCTGGATCTCCTAAAAACAGGACTCCTTGGTCTGCTGGGGGCAGGGTGTTGATGGTGTAAGAGGCGATCAACCCTTCCGGGTCACTTCCTCCCAATCCAGGCACGGGGGCGCTGCTGTTTGGCCCTACCGTGAGGTTAGTAGGTGTCGCTACTGGTGGTTGGTTGGGTGTCGTTCCTGTTAAACCGAGATTCGCGTTAGCTGGGGGGCTAACTGCGCCGCTGTTATCTGTGGCGCTGTAGGTAAAATTGGCTCCGGTAAAGCTACCTGTGGATTGGAAAAATAGTTGCTGCAACTGTGCTGGAGTCAGGACTTGACCTGGTGTCACTGGTACGCCGCCGTTGGCTGGATCTCCTAAAAACAGGACTCCTTGGTCTGCTGGGGGCAGGGTGTTGATGGTGTAAGAGGCGATCAACCCGTCGAGGTCGGGGTCGCTGCCTCCCAATCCCGTGACTAACTGGCTGCTGTTGGGCCCTAGGCTGGAGTTGGCAGGGTTGGCAACTGGCGGTTGGTTGGGAGTCGGTGCTGGTGTCAGAGGTGTGGTGAATGTAGATGCGTTGTTGCCCGGAGTGGGGTCAGCGGTAGTTGAGGTACTTCTGGCGGTGTTGCTGACGCTGCCGGATGCAGGTGCGATGAAGCTGACTGTGTTGGTGACGGTGACACCGCTGGCTAAGCTGGGAACGGGCGCGAAGGTGACAATACCTGTATTGTCATCGTAGACACCGCCGTTGACTCCTATTAAGCCGGGAAGGATGGTGTCGGTAATGGTGACGTTTTCGGCTGTGCTGGGGCCGTTGTTGACTGTGGAAATTGTGTAAGTAACTATTTCACCCGGTGCTGCTGCCGTAGTCCCGGTTTTGCTGGTAACAACGTCGGCACTAGGTGTCAGAGTTGTGGTGAAGGTAGCCAGCGGATCAGTGCCGTTGTTGTTTTCAGGAAAAGGATCTGGGGTAGCTGAGGTATTTGTGGCGGTGTTGCTGACGCTGCCTGATGGAGGTGCGATGAAGCTGACTGTGTTGATGGCGCTGGCTGTGTTGGTTAAAGTGACAGCCGGGAAGGTGACAATACCTGTAACGCCATCGTAAGTGCCACCGTTGGATACGGTCACTCCTGTTAAATTCGCAACAATGCTATCAGTAACGGTGACGTTTTCGGCTGTGCTGGGGCCGTTGTTGACTGTCGAAATTGTGTAACTAACTGTGGCACCCGGTGCTGCTGCCGTAGTCCCGGTTTTGCTGGTAACAACATCGGCAAGAGCAGCAACAATTGTAGTTGAGACTTGAGAGATGGGTTGGGAACTATTGTTGTTAGCTAGATTTGGGTCGAAAGTGCTGGATGTGCTATAGGCAGTGTTAGTTAAGGGAGCGGTGACTGTTGGGGAAACTGTGGCGGTGATGGTGCGGGTTTGGCTAGCACCGTTAGCCAGAGTCGGAATCGCCGGCCAGATGACCGTCCTCGTTGTGGGATTGTATGTGGCGAGGTCGGAGGCCCCGACGAAACTTAAGCCTGCGGGCAGGGGATCTTGAATGAGGACGCTTTCGGCGCTGTCTGGCCCGTTATTTGTGGAGGTAATCGTATAGGTAATGGTGCTATTGGGTATGGCAAACAGCGGGCCTTTTTTAACAATGGAAACGTCGGCTACGAGTGTAGGTTGATTTATACTTTCGATGATGACATTGTTAACTTCGTGAATGTTTGTGTTTCCCCCTGTCGAGGCAGCAAATCCAAATTTAAAAGTTGGGGGTACTTCTCCGTTTATGGTTTCCAAATTTGGTATATCGATCAGTGTTTCACCCGCATCAAATGTGCCGTTCATGTTCACGTCGAAGGCAACTGTTAGACGGTTAGGTGTTGCTGAAATAGTTGGAAATAATGTAATTTGAACGGTTCTTTTAGCCTCAGCCCGAATGGTTGTATCTTTATTGTCTATCCCAATGGAAACGCCAGTCAAACTGTTAGTTAAAAGACTAGAACCTAAAAATTTATAATTTTCGGTTGGGATTGTGCTTGCCCTGCCTCTAAGTCCTACTGCATCAGGTAGCTGGTCAGTTCCATTGTTGGGTATGCTGCCACCCTGTTTTCCAGCAATAGTGCTAGAATAATTGCCAAACTCGTCTAATCCGACACCTAAATAACCTCCTACAATACCCGGTGAATTTGAATTAGTATTCTGAGCATAGCCGAGAGAGCCGCCAAAGCCTCCGGCTTCTGTTGGCGTAGCTGTTCCGTCAATGAGGAAAAAACTAATCCCATCCGCACCAAGGAACGGACCACCCGGAGGAGGGACAGTACCTCTGTTATAGGCAAAGAAATCAAAGGTAACTCTCAGACCTTCAGTTGCCGAGATGGGGTTATTGTAGATTACAAAAGCTGCTTGGTTTAATTGATTTGATGTTAATCTCAAAGTACCTTGTCCCTCTGGATCGCCAGTCCCTAAAGCGGGAATAACGCCGTTGGGATTGGTGGCACCTGCGGTTAAGCCGGGGCTAGGTGTAAGGGTGTTGCCAACTCCATATATCCAAGGCCCGATTGCTGTTGAATTTTTAAATTCTTCAGCCGCTAAGGTAGCCAGGACTGATGTGTAGCCTTCTAGGACTTCTTTGTCAAAGGCTATTTCGGTATTTATTTGTCCTGTAGTAATTTCTAATTCCCAGTTGCCACCTAATGCTGCACTCCCTGTTAAATTATTGGAAGCCGCAACATTTGCTCCTGTTATTTCGCTGAGTTTTTGTATGAATTTTCGACCTGATTCCCCGGCGCCTGTATTGCAACTTAACAGCAGAATACTACCTGTTTCGTTGAGAGCTTTACCCCACTGCTGCAATTGGCTGGCATAGGTTTCTATATTGTGAATATTGAGTTCTGTTGAGCCGATTTCTACTGATGCTGATGCGCCGTGAGCAACTATTTGAATGCTGTTGAGGCTGTGCCGCGAGGCTGCAATTTCGGCAATTTGTTCGATTCCATCCCGGGTTCTATCGAGCAGGATTACTTCTGTATCGCGTTTCACTCCCCTGAGAAACTGTTGGTAGTTTTCTACTTTTGAATCCACAATCGCTAGATTTATTCGGAGAGAGGTCTCTGCTTTATAGCTAGTTTGTCTCAAGATTTTAGTATCCATATTGGTAGATTTCCGTGTTTGTGTAGATGACAAATTTGACAGATTAGGGAGGGTTTTCATTTTTGGTTGATTTAGTTGCTAAATCTAAGCTACCCCTTTTCATACATGACGATAAACTTTCAACTATAAAGTTTTTATCATTATTTTTTTATGATATATAATAGTTGCCTATATTTGTTATTTGTGATGTTAGTCAATCATTAGACAGGATTTACTGCGATCGCCCTTGGATGTCCTGATGCGGCCGATGGCTGCAAATTCTAACATGAATAAGGGGTAACAGCCTTTGTATTAGCGAAGATGGTCTATTTTTGGGGAAAATGATATCAGGTCTAAGGTTAGTTATATGGTAAATTACTTACGGATTTATCAGCATAAGGGGTCTAACCCCTCATAGTGCTGTTCTTAGTCTGGTGATATCGAGGCTGGCTCAGACAGCTTGAACCGTAAATATACTGAAAATATTAATTTCCTAAAAATTGGCAGATTTTGACTTTGAGGTGCGATCGCTGTTGAAAGTTGAGAGTACCGCATTTCTAGAGATTTATACTTATACTAATTTGGCATCGAGTAAACTCACAGCACTGTAATAATAGCAACTCAAAGCTACAAAAGTTAACAAAAAAACTTGACAAATTATATATGTTAATACCAGGATTGCGGTGACAAAAAAGAACGATCGCCCTTGAATTCAAAAAGTACGATCGCCCTTTACACCCTCTTTATATCTAAATCATCAAACTGCGTCGATCGCACCTCCAAATGCGGCTTGCTAAGCGTCAATATCGAGTTCGCGCACTAAAAAAGCCCATTCATCAGCCAATTCTTCAATCACTTTAGCAGTAGGTTTGCCGCCCCCGTGTCCCGCTTTAGTTTCAATGCGAATTAACACTGGTTTTTCTCCCGCGTGGGTTTCTTGCAAAGCAGAAGCAAACTTGAAACTGTGGGCCGGAACCACGCGATCGTCGTGATCGGCAGTTGTAATCATTGTCGCCGGATAAGCCGTTCCCGGTTTGAGATTGTGCAGGGGAGAATAGCCGTAAATTGTCGGAAATTCCTCGGCATTTTCGGGAGAACCGTATTCCGAAGTCCAGGCCCAACCAATGGTAAACTTGTGGAATCGCAGCATATCCATAACGCCGACTGCGGGCAATGCCGCACCGAACAATTCCGGCCGCTGAGTCATACAAGCTCCCACTAATAAACCGCCGTTGCTACCACCTGCGATCGCCAATTTTGCCGGTTTGGTGTACTTGTTTTCGATCAACCATTCAGCACCAGCTATAAAGTCATCAAACACGTTTTGCTTATTCAACTTTGTGCCTGCTTGGTGCCATGATTCGCCGTACTCGCCGCCCCCCCGCAAACAGGCGATCGCATAAACTCCGCCCAGATCCAGCCATACGACATTGCTAATCGAAAAACTCGGAGTTAGGGACACGCCAAAACCGCCGTATCCGTAAAGATAAGTGGGGTTATTGCCATCAAACTGCAAGCCTTTTTTGTGGGTGATAAACATGGGGACTTGCGTACCGTCTTTACTTGGGTAAAATACTTGTTTTGTCTCGTAATCTTCGGGATTAAAATCGACTTTTGGCTGCCGATAAATCGTACTTTCATCTGTCACCATATTGTAGTGATAGATGATGTTAGGTGCAGTGAAACTGGTGTAAGCATAAAAAGTTTCGGTGTCGTGCCGCTTGCCGCTGAATCCTCCCGCCGAACCGATTCCGGGCAAGGCAACTTCTCGCACGAAAGAGCCGTCTAAGTTGAAAATTTTAATCTGGGTGTAGGCGTCTTTCAAGTAGGAAGCGACAAATTGATTGTTCAGGAGGCCTATGCCTTCGAGAGTTTCTGCTGCTTCGGGGATAATTTCTGTGAACCCCCCCTCTCTGGGCGACGGGGGAGTTTCATCACAAGCGAGGGATGAGGGAGGTTGGTTGTTGGTGTCGATCGCAATTACGCGGCCCAACGGTGCATTTAAGTTTGTTTGAAACCAGAAAAGAGAGCCTTCATTGTCGATGAAACTGTACTCAGCCTCGAATTCGCTAATCAGTTCTACAACGGTTGATTCCGGTGCAGTTAAATCCTTGTAAAAAATCAAGTTTTTGGTTTCAGTTCCCTGCCAAACTGAGATAATCAAGTATTTGCCATCTTCGGTGACGCCACCGCTAAATCCCCACTCTTTCTGGTCGGGTCGCTCGTAGATTAATACATCTTCAGATTGTGGCGTACCGAGTTGGTGGTAAAACAGTTTTTGGTAATAATTAACGTCTTCGTGCTTGCTTTTTTCGTTGGGTTCGTCGTAGCGACTATAAAAAAAGCCTTTGCCATCGTGAGTCCAGGAGGCTCCTGAAAATTTAATCCACTTTAAATGGTCTGATAAATCTTCGCCGGTTGCCACATCACGGACTTTCCATTCCTGCCAGTCGGAACCGGAACTTGACAAACCGTAGGCCATATATTTGCCGTCTTCGCTGATAGCTATCCCACCCAGAGCAACGGTTCCATCTTCTGAGAGAGTGTTGGGGTCAATTAATACTTTTGGTTCGCTGTCGAGGGATGTTAACGTGTAGAGTACCGATTGATTTTGTAGACCGTCATTCTTGTAGTAGAAATAGCGATCTCCTTCTTTGAAAGGTATGCCGTATTTCTCGTAATCCCAAAGTTGAGTCAGGCGCTGTTTGATTTTTTGCCGCGCCGGAATTTCGTTGAGGTAGCCAAAGGTAACTTGATTTTGGGCTTCCACCCAAGCTTGGGTTTCCTCAGAGTCGGGATTTTCCAGCCACCTGTAAGGGTCAGATACTTTGACGCCGTGGTAGTCGTCTGTTTGGTCGATTTTGCGGGTTATGGGGTAGGTGAAAGGTCGATCGAATTTAGTCATGATTTTTTACTCTCGGTAACTTTGTCCAGTTTACCCTTTCGCGGCAGTGACGACAGGGAACAACGAAACTCAAGACCAAATAGCAAATACCAAATACCCGACAGGTTTCAACCTGTCGCTACACAGACAAAACCCGCCGACGCGGGTTTCATATCTTACAAATTTGTCATTACGAGCCTCAGCGAAGCAATCGCAGAAGCTTAGGATATAGCTGCCGTCGCATCAATTGTAAACTCTTCATCCTCTCTTCTCTTCCTACCCTTCGGGAACGGCTTCGCCGAACGTGTCCTTGGCGTGTTCGCCGTTCGTTTCTCTTATTTTTAAATCAGCCATCACCCGTTTTCAACTAATCCAATTCCCTCCTTCCTTCCAAAGCGCGAGCCAATGTAACTTCATCGGCATATTCCAAATCTCCCCCCATCGGCAAACCAAAAGCTATGCGCGTCACTAAGGTAAAAGGTTTTAATAAGTGACCGATATAAAGAGTAGTTGTTTCGCCTTCCACGCTGGGACTAATAGCAATAATTACTTCCTTAACCTTTTGCTGACTGACGCGCCGGACTAACGGTTGAATGTTCAATTGTTCCGGGCCAATTCCATCCATCGGTGAGATAACGCCCCCAACAACGTGATATTTACCCATATATTCCCGCGTTTTTTCTAAAGCGATTACGTCGCGGGATTCTGACACTACACAAATGGTATGACTGTCGCGGTTGGGATTGCGGCAAATTTCGCAAACAGGGTCAGCAGATAAGTGAAAGCATACTTGACAGAAACCTACTTGCTGTTTGGCATCAATCAAAGATTTAGCTAGGGCTTGCACTTCTTCTTCCGGTCGCTTCAAAATATGTAAAGCGAGCCGCTGGGCTGTTTTTGGGCCGACTCCGGGCAAGCGCTGCAATTGTTCGATTAAACGAGCTAAAGGTCGAGTGTACATTAAAAATTAGCGGTAATTGGTAATATCATTTCTGGTTGATTCGCGACAATATAATTTGTGCGATGTAGGGGCGGGTTTTACTAACCATCTATGTTTAAAACTAAGTATATCATAAACCAGCCCCGCCCATATACTGATGATTATTGACTAATTTACCCTCCACTAATTTTAGCTTTGTAGCCTAACTTTGTGATAATTCCTAGCAGCTTTTGCTTGTGTTCGCCTTGAATTTCGATTTCATTATCTTTGACTGTGCCGCCAGTACCGCATTGGGCTTTTAGCTGCTTGGCTAAAGTTGCTAATGTTTCGGGTTTTTCCTGAAAGCCGCTGATGACTGTAACTGTTTTGCCGCCGCGTCCTTTTCGGGATGCTTCGATTTTGAGGTTTTGTTGATTGGGGGGAACTTCGGCAACTCCCCGTTGGAGGGCTGCCGAGTTGTCAACGTTGCCGAATTCGGAGTAAACTATTCGTTTGCCCTCGGTTGTTTTGCTGTCAGAATCTTTGCGTTTGGATGCTGCCATAGGTTAAGATGCTTGAACTTTTTTTACTGGTATTTCTAGTTTTAGCGGATTGGGGTATGGTTGCGATCGCTCGGAATGCCATCTATCTTCTACTTATTGTATTAGCCCGTCAAGCGTTCAAGGAATTATAATGAAATTTGTTTGATCGGCTCCAGTCCACAACCAATTTGGTACGATCGACACCAAGCCTCTAGCTTACCCGCGAATCTAAAAAATCTAAAATCTAAAATCTAAAATCAAATGACAGTCACCCCCCTGCATCTCACCACCGAAACCAGCGCCCAACGCCCCGACTCCCTCGGCAGATTCGGCAAATTCGGCGGCAAATACGTCCCCGAAACCCTGATGCCGGCTTTATTTGAACTAGAAGCCGCTTTCCACAAATACCGCAGCGAACCGGAATTTCAACAGCAACTCCAACAATTGCTCAAAGATTATGTCGGCCGCCCCAGCCCTTTGTATTTTGCCGAACGCCTCACCGAACACTACGCTAAAGCAGACGGAACTGGCCCGCAAATTTACCTCAAACGCGAAGATTTAAACCACACCGGAGCTCACAAAATTAACAACGCTTTAGCTCAAGCATTGTTAGCAAAACGTATGGGCAAAAAGCGCGTAATTGCTGAAACTGGTGCTGGTCAACACGGCGTTGCTACTGCCACAGTTTGCGCTCGTTTCGGTATAGAATGCGTTGTCTACATGGGCGTTCACGACATGGAAAGACAGGCTTTAAATGTGTTTAGAATGCGCTTGATGGGAGCCGAAGTGCGGCCGGTGGCTGCGGGTACGGGAACGCTGAAAGATGCGACTTCCGAAGCAATTCGCGACTGGGTGACAAATGTCGAAACAACTCATTACATCCTCGGTTCCGTGGCGGGCCCGCATCCTTACCCGATGATGGTACGCGATTTCCATGCGGTAATTGGTGAAGAAACGCGCGCTCAGTGTCAGGAAAAGTGGGGCGGTTTGCCGGATATTTTATTAGCTTGCGTCGGCGGCGGTTCTAATGCAATGGGTCTTTTCCATGAGTTTGTCGGGGAAGAAACTGTCAGATTGATCGGTATTGAAGCGGCGGGCGAAGGTGTGGAAACTGATAAACACGCTGCTACTTTGACTAAGGGAAGTGTGGGAGTTCTACACGGGGCGATGAGTTATTTGCTGCAAGATAATGAAGGTCAAGTAATCGAGCCGCATTCGATTAGTGCGGGTTTGGATTATCCGGGTGTGGGGCCGGAACACAGTTATTTGAAGGATGCGGGTCGAGCTGAATATTATAGCGTAACTGATGCAGAAGCGCTGGAAGCATTTCAGCGGCTTTCGCAGTTGGAGGGGATTATTCCGGCTTTGGAAACTTCTCATGCGATCGCCTATTTGGAGACTCTCTGCCCGCAGCTAACAGGCAATCCGCGCATTGTGCTTAACTGTTCCGGACGCGGCGACAAAGACGTGAACACTGTAGCGAAGGTTCTGAATATCTAGGTTAGCGGAATGTGGGGCGATCGCTCTGTAGGAATTGGTAACAATTAATTGGTGTCAACTTCAGACTAAAATCCTTTGTATCTCTTGTTTGTATCGAAGTCTAGATCCCCCCTAGCCCCCCTTAATAAGGGGGGGACTGGAAGCGCTCTTTCGTCCCCCTTATTAAGGTAGATTTAGGGGGATCGAGAGGCTCATCGTCAGACGGTATACTCATACTACTTTTGGCATTAAGTTGACACTAATGGTAACAATTAACTTTATTTCTCGTTTGATTTCATGTCCAAAGGTTTGATTTCGATTTGCTTGGGATTGTTGACAATCCTGCCTAAGTGTGACACCTTCCTTCCTACGCGATCGCTGCCACAAACTCCCATGAATACTAATGTTGCTTCGAGTGCTATTACTGACTTAGAAAAAGCGGTTAACCAACAGATAAATCAATACCGAGCATCTAAAAAATTGCCACCGCTGAGTATCGATCCGCGAATCACTCAGATAGCAAGAATTCACAGCGAAAATATGGCTAAGGGTAAAGTCAGTTTTAGTCACGATGGATTTGAGGGGCGGGCGAAAGCAATTACAATTCCTTATCAAAGTGTAGCTGAAAATCTTGCTTACAATTTTGGCTACAACGACCCGGTACGCAATGCTGTTGAGGGTTGGATTAAAAGTGACGGTCACCGTAAGAATATGGAAGGTCAGTTTAATGTGACTGGTATTGGGGTTGCCAAAAATGCTAAAGGCGAGTATTATTTTACTCAGCTTTTTGTTCGCAGTCGGTAATTTGAAGGAAGAAGGAAGAGGGAAGAAGGAAGAGGGAAGAGGGAAGAAGGAAGAAGGCAGTCAACAGTCAACAGTCAACAGTCAACAGTCAACAGTTAACAGTTACCAATAATGGAATTTGCAGATTTTCAAGTGTGCGATGGTGATATTCCCGATTCTCTCTTATCTTATTATTTGACTGCGCCGGCGATCGCGGTTGATACGGAAACAATGGGTTTGCTACCTTGGCGCGATCGCTTGTGTTTGGTTCAGTTGTGCAATCCCGAAGGTAAAGTTGCAGTGGTGCGGATTGCCAAAGGCCAGACAGCAGCACCGAATTTAAAGAAGTTAATGGAAGCCGAAAATATTGAGAAAGTATTTCATTTTGCGCGCTTTGATATGGCAACGATGCGTTACAATTTAAGTATTCACATTGCACCAGTTTTCTGCACAAAGCTAGCTAGTAAACTTGCTAGAACTTACACCAACAAACACGGATTGAAAGAATTAATTCTAGAACTTGAAAAGGTAGAATTAAATAAAACATCTCAAAGTTCCGACTGGGGAAATGCGACTAATCTTTCTGACGAGCAACTAAATTATGCTGCTAACGATGTCCGCTATTTGCTGAGCGCTAAACAAAAGTTGACTGCTATGTTGCAGCGAGAAGAACGCTGGGAAATTGCACAGCAATGTTTTCAGTGTTTGCCAGTTTTTGTGAGTTTGGATTTATTGCAATACAACAATGTTTTCGAGCACGGCTAATACCATTTTAGATTTTAGATTTTAGATTTTAGATTGGCAATGACTGATGGCTACCAGGGTTTAGAACACGAGCATACAATTGCATTCTTTTTTGGAACTGGTATAATATTCTGTCACCTCGTAGAACTGCCATAAAATTGGTTTGTAGTGAAGACTTGAGTTATCATAAAACTCGCTCGGAATTTAGTCCTCACTACAAACATAATTATTATTATTATTTGACCGAACTTGATGTGAGTTAAAAAAATTCAAAACCGTGATCTATGGCTGATTAGGACTGATCAGGATTGTGTTCGTGCAGTAAAGCTTCAATTTGGTCGTCAACATTTCTAATCACCTGTTCCAAAGCGGGCAACCCCTCTAAAGGCACAGGAGAAAGCCGAGTTCGATCGCGAATTTGATTCACTTTACGCTGCAATTCTTCGGCCAGCCGCAGTGCGTCCCGACTCAAAGTAGACAACTGCTGCTGCTGGTAAAACCTCAAAGCTGCCCCCCGCAAAACTTGCAGGGTGGCTTCTTCCTTGCCACCCACCGTCATTACCCGCAAGCGCAACAGCAAATGAGTGTTTTGATATATGCGCTCAACTTCGACTTGTTTGGGCTGTTCCACCGGGCAAACAGGCATATCTGTCAGCCGCTTCAACTCGTCGATGACCTCTTGGAAAAGGACGATATCAATACCTTCGAGCATCGATTTTAAAACGCCATCTTGACTCCAAAGAATCCGGCCTTGGGACTGGTGGCGCTCAAAAAATAGGCGGCCGATTCCCTCTCGCAGCACTCTACCGAGCAATTCTTGTAGGAGTTGGGGCGCGGGCAAAGTTGCCAAAACTTCCACTTGGCTTGACAAGTGCAAGGCCTCGACATTCAAAACCGATAGCTGTGTCGGTGTCGGGGGAACCTCAGCGGCAGCAGGTTTAAACGGCTCAGGAGGGGGCATCGAGGGTTCTGGCACAGACAGCAGCGTTGCTGCATTGGGGCCTGAAGTTGCTGGTGCGGATTTTTTGGCTGTTGGGGCTGGGGCGGTTTCTGTCTGGCTCGGTTCTCGGAGTTGGTTCCCGTGCAGTAAGTAAGCTGAGAGCATCGAGCGCTGAGTTTCCGAGGCAATTGGCTCTGTTGTGACTGAGCAATTCATGTAAGCTAAAATCCGCTGCACGTAGTCCAAGGCGGAGTCATCTTGGGCATCGACTACGCCCAATTTAAACAGATTACCTTCTAGAGATAAAGGCAAAACTTGATAATAAAGGCAAGCTTCAAAGGGGACAACAGTGTCGATTAGGTGAAATATTCGATCGGAGTCCATTGTAGCTGCCGAGTGTGTTGAAGATGTATGTACCATTAGCTGCTTTGTAGTTGGAAGCGCGATCGAGCGCGACGCACCAACCTGATGCGATAAAATTAAACGCTGCAACTTCCCTGACGGAGGAATTGGTCTAACAACCGGAAGCTTTTCTTAAATAAAAATTCTTAGTCCCAGAATTTTCTCCCTTCTGTATTGCAGCCTCAAACTCTACCAAAAGATTGAGAACTAGATGATGACTAGCGCACTCTAGACCCACTATCATCGATCGCCCGATGTTGATGCCCGTGGCTGGCAACAATAGAATTATATCTTTAATGCACAAGTATTAGAGATGCACCACAACCGATGATTTACGGGCTACCGCTGAATAGAGGATTGGCTAAAAAAGCCTGAAAAGTCGATCGTGCTGCTAGTATCTTACCTCAGAGAGTTAACTGTGAGCGTTTTGGAGCGCGATCGTCACGGCAGCGCTACGATATCCCGATCGATCTAACCTGAATTGATACAAGAGGCATGGCGCGGTTTTCCACGGGGAAACTCGCAGCACTCTGTGGCTTTTGGGGAATTGATTTGTAGCGCGGATTCTGAAAAATGCTACCGCCCATTAACAATTAGCAATTGCCCGCCACCCATTACCAATCTACTCGTTGCGGAGCGATTGAGCTGCTAAATAGAGTTTGCTCCACTCGCCGATGACTTGATTGGTTTTCAGTTTTAATTCAGATGCGATCATCTCTACACTTTTCCCTGCTTTCAAAGATTCTACCAACTGCCGCTGCACCGGTGTGAGGTCTTGTAAATATTGCTGCCACTGGGCGGGAGTCAAGCCCAAACTGTGTTCTTGGAGCGAAGTTTCCAGCCAGTTGGCGACTAATTCCGGTGCTTGTTTGACCGCAAAAACCCGAATCGCGTGGTAACTAACTTTTTCTCGCAAGCGGTAAATTTGCTTGATTGGAACATTCAACTCCTCGGCAATTGCCTCTTGGGAACGACCTTGCAGGTAAAGCTGCAGCCACCGGGAAGCCAGCGGATCGACTTCAGAGGCCAAGTAATTCTCAAATTCTTGTTGGACAATCTGCCGCTGAGTTTGCTGCTCTTCCCAAGCTTGATTTTCTCGATACTCGGACATCGCCTGTTCGTCTAGCAGGCTGAGCGGTTCGTCTGTATCGTCGGGTAGAACCTGTTCCGACACCAGCCGCACCCAGTCTCCAGCAGGCACTTGCGTCAACCCGCCGCGCTGAGCACGCCGCAGGTAGTTGACAAAACGGTACACCAGTAGCGGCTGGTTGCGGATCGGCCGCAAGCAGTATTCTTCTGTGCTCGCTAGCAGCAAAGCATTTCGCAGGCGTCTGTCTGAGGTGCATTCGGCAATCCAGGCGACTTGCTGCTGCAGGTAGCGATCGGAATTGAGCATTTCCTGAATCACTTCTTGCAGTACCTCCACCGCACTCCGCTGTCTGTCGCGACTCAGGGAAACCCACGCTTGGATTTTTTGCCGGAGCACAACTAAACCGCCGAGCCGCCCGATCAAGTTGCGGTAAGCTTTTTCTGGGGGTACTCCCAGATACCGAGAAATCAAAATTCGATATAAAAAGTCGATCGCACCAGAGGCGACAGACAATTGAGTTGGGCTAAGAGTGTCAAATCTTTCGGGATTGTCTCCCAACAGCCACCGGACAACACTCTCGCGAGTGCTAGAATTTTCCTCCGGGCAATCTTTTTCCAGTCGAGACTTCCAATCTTGTCCTAGTCTTTCCGCCAAGGTCATGGGCTGTCGAGAATATTGTCTTTCACCCCCGATTTTACGTGGTATCCTGGATTTTTGAGTATTTTTCAGATATTTCAGATATTATGATCGCGCGATCGGATAAATTACCTTAAATTACCCTAAACAAAATTCCATTACGGTGCGATATGCCTAACTTTTTATTAGAACTCGGTACAGAAGAATTGCCCGCATCTTTTGTCGCAAGCAGCGCCCAGCAGTGGCAGCGACTTGTACCTGCAACGCTGGCAGAAGAATCCTTGACAAATGACTCAATTAATGTATACGCTACTCCGAGGCGTTTGGCCGTTCTCGTGAAAGGACTGCCAGTTCAGCAATTAGATAGAGAAGAAGAGGTAAAAGGGCCGCCCGCGAGTTCGGCTTTTAAAGATGGCAAACCGACGAAAGCAGCCGAAGGTTTTGCGAAAAAGCAGGGCGTAGAAATTGATGCTTTGGAAGTTCGGGCTACGGATAAAGGCGATTTTGTGTTTGTGCTCAAAAAGATTCCGGGGCGGATGACAGCGGATATTTTGACAGAACTTGTGCCGCAGTGGATTAATAAGTTAGAAGGCAAAAGATTTATGCGGTGGGCTGACGGAGATTTGAAATTTCCGCGGCCGATTCGATCAATCGTGGCACTGTTGGATGATACTGTACTGCCAATTACATTGGTGAGCGGTTCGGATACGGTCAAGAGCGATCGAATTTCCCAAGGACACCGGGTGTTATACACCCCCCCTACACCTTCGGGGGGGGTCTCGATTCCCCAAGCCGAGGATTATGTCGAGTGTCTGCGGGCTGCTTGCGTGGAGGTTGATCGAACCCAGCGCAAAAATCAAATTAAAGCACAAGTAGAAGCCGCAGCGACAAAACAAGGCGGTTACGCCGACATTACCGAAGATTTGTTAGAAGAAGTCACCGACTTAGTAGAATGGCCGAACGCAGTTGTCGGTAAATTTGACGAGGAATTTTTGATATTGCCGCCGGAAGTAATCACCACAATTATTGTTACAAACCAGCGGTATTTTCCCATCCTCAAAAGCCCGGATTTTCCCGAACTTTTGCCCTATTTCATTACAATTTCCAACGGCGACCCGGCTAAAGCCGCGATTATTGCTGCTGGTAACGAGCGAGTAGTGCGGGCAAGATTGGCAGACGGTCAGTTTTTCTACAAAGCAGACTTGGTAAAGCCTCTAGAGGATTATTTGCCCAAGTTGGAAAAAGTTACTTTCCAGGAAGATTTGGGGACAGTACGCGCAAAAGTCGATCGGCTGTGTAAGATTTCCAGTTTAATTGTCAATCAACTGCAAATCAGAGAGGAAGAGCAAGGTGATGTAGCAAGAGCAGCCTTACTTTGCAAAGCCGACCTCGTAACCCAAATGGTTTACGAACTTCCCGAAATGCAAGGAATCATGGGGCAGAAATACGCCTTAGCAAGTGGCGAATCGGAACAAGTAGCCACAGCGATTTTTGAACATTATTTGCCCAAAGGTGCGGGCGACAATTTGCCCCAAACTCTCACAGGTCAAGTTGTCGCAATAGCCGACAAATTAGATACATTAGTCAGCATCTTCGGCTTGGGAATGTTGCCGACTGGTTCATCCGATCCCTTCGCCTTGCGCCGCGCAGCCAATGCAATAACTAACATTATTTGGGCGGCTCAGTTGCCAGTCAACTTGCACAAATTGCTCGCAGAAGTGGTTGCAGAATTTACCGCAGCCCGCCCGCAAACCTCGGCGGATTTGCTGGATCAGTTATATGAGTTTTTCTTGCAAAGAATTCGTACTTTGTTGCAAGAAGAAAAAAACGTAGATTACGATTTGGTGAATGCAGTTTTGGGAGAAAATGACCCAGAATATACTGAACGAGCATTGAGAGATTTGTTGGACGCACTGGAAAGAGCGCTTTTCCTACAACAAATCCGCAATAACCAGACTTTGGATCTAATTTACGAAACAGTCAACCGTTCAACTCGTTTGGCGGCTCAAGGTGATTTGGATAAAATAGAATTGGAACCGAAAGCGGCGGTGAAACCAGATTTATTTCAAAAGTCATCTGAACAAGCTTTTTACGATGCAGTCGTGCAGTTAGTGCCGCAAACGCTGCTATCCAAACAAACTCGCAATTACCAGCAGTTAGTAGATAGTTTGACGGAAATTGCTCCGACTGTCAGCAACTTTTTCGACGGGCCAGAAAGCGTTTTGGTGATGGATTCTGACCCGGAAATTAAGCAAAATCGGTTGAATTTACTGGGGCTGCTGCGGAATCACGCGCGGGTGTTGGCTGACTTTGGGGCGATCGTCAAAAGTTAGAATTGAGAATATTTGAGTCAGCCTGGGATTGAAAACCTCCGCTTCAGTCCACCGGGGGTTGAAACCCTCGTCTCAAAGCGAAAGTCCTCGCTCTGAGGACTGAAACCCTGACATACCATAATTTTCAGTCAGTTTTAACTGACTTTAGCTGTTAGACAGGGGTTTTCAACCCCTGGCGGGCCTGGGGGAAAACGAGGAGGCCTGTAGGCAAACCAACTTGAGAAACGTACTTGTTAAAAATCGGGATCGAAATAACATTAAAGCTTACCAATAAAAGTAGTACATCTATTAGGATTGTTTCCGAACCGCGCGAGTCTGAGCAGAGTTCGATCGCTCTCTTAAAAAATAAGCAAAATGGCCAATAGTCAATAACCAATTCAAGGTTAAAATATAAACTTATAAAACCAGGGAAATTCGCTCCATCACACACACAACTTATGCCGATAGCTCATATCATTGGACTAGGAAAATCAGGAATTGCCGCCGCCAGACTGCTCAAACGCGAAGGATGGGAAGTAACGCTGAGCGATCGCTCATCTTCCCCAAACTTGCTCGAACAGCAACAGGAATTTGCTAATGAAGGAATTAACGTTGAGTTAGGTAAATCCTTGGAACCAGTCGAATCGATAGAATTAATAGTAGTAAGTCCGGGCGTTCCCTGGGACAGTCCAGCATTAGTGCGCGCCAGAGATTTAGGTATTGAAACAATCGGAGAAATGGCTCTCGCGTGGCGTTACCTCAAATCTCCTTGGGTGGGAATTACCGGCACTAACGGCAAAACTACTACTACTGCTTTAATTGCTGCTATTTTTGCAGAGGCCGGGCTTTATGCTCCCGCTTGCGGCAATATTGGCTATGCTGCGTGCGAATTAGCTTTAGCAGAAAAACCGCCGGATTGGGTAATTGCAGAAATCAGCAGCTATCAGATAGAATCCTCGCCATTTGTAGCGCCGCGAATCGGAGTTTTGACGACTTTGACGCCGGATCACCTCAGCCGCCACAAAACGTTAGAAAATTACTACAACATTAAAGCACATTTGCTCAAAAAGTCTGAATTGCAAGTAATTAACGGCGACGATCCTTGTTTGCGCCAGCAAGGAGTTGACGTTTGGCCGGATGCGTGTTGGACGAGTGTCAAAGGTGAAAAAGAACTGTTGGGAAATAAAGATTTTGGAGCCTATATTCAAGATGGTTGGGTAATAGCTCAAAGCGAGAAAATTCTACCTGCTGATTCTTTGCGGATGGTGGGAGAACACAATTTGCAGAATTTGTTAATGGCGGTGGCGGCGGCTAATTTGGCGGGGATAGACAAAAGTGCGATCGCCCAGGCGATCGCTAAATTCCCCGGAGTTTCGCACCGCCTCGAACACATCTGCACTTGGGAAGGCATAGATTTCATCAACGACAGCAAAGCTACTAATTATGACGCCGCGCAAGTCGGGTTAGCTTCTGTGAGCGCACCGGCGATTTTAATTGCGGGCGGTGACGCCAAAGAAGGGGACGATCGCGCTTGGATTGATACAATCAAGGCGAAAGCTTCTGGGGTGTTGCTAATTGGGGATGCGGCAGGTATTTTTGCCGATCGGCTCGAACAAGCAAATTACAACGCTTGGGAAATAGTCGAAACAATGGAACGAGCAATCCCGCGAGCCGCAGAATTAGGCAAACAGAACAACGCTAAAGTCGTGCTGCTTTCGCCAGCTTGTGCTAGCTTCGATCAATACCAAAACTTCGAGCAACGAGGCGATCATTTCCGCCAATTATGCCTCGAATCCCTAGTTTAGATATTTTATTGTTCGCTGTGTACAAATTAAGATTGTTATACACAGCGAACACTAACCAAATTCAATCTGCGTTCATCCGCGTCTATCGGCTTACATCTGCGGTTAAAAATTAAAACCTCTGATTTCCGCCTACTTTAACTAACCGTCTTCCAAATATCTTTAATTTTCGCCTGTTGTTCCCATTCTAGCTCATAAAAAACTAGCATCATTTCCTCATGAGTGTAATCAATAATTATTGCCGCCAATTGAGCGGCAGTTTGCGCTTTCAGCATGGCTAGTTTCAACGTGGTCATTCCTTCTTTATCCATCAACACTAAACCTTGGATTTTTACCTCACTTTTATTTTAATTTTGCCTGCAAGTATCTGTTAATTTTGCCTTAAAATCAGCAATCTTAGCAGCATTTACTGTGTCAAAATTGTGCGAAGTTATTTTAACTTGGCTGCAAAGCTGAGAGAGCAATTTTTCATCAATCTCCAGAATCTTGCCTTCGGAAGTGACTTTTTTTTGCAACAAAGTTGCGATTTCCCTTTCCAGTTGGCGATTTCCTTGTTGAAAGAAATCTTGAGAGTTAGAACGAAACAAACCGCTATTGACTTGCTGAATTTGGCTGGCTGTCAGCGATTGAGCCGAGACAGCAGCCGGAAATGCAAAAGATGCTGCTAGCCACCAGCTAGAAATTATCTGTTTGAGAATGCTGTTCATAACTGTCGGGAGGATTTTTTACCTCAATTGGTTTCTCGTCTTCTGACTCGCTTGCTAATTCATCTTCTTGTTCAAGTTTTTCTTGCCACTCGACAAGCTGCTGAAAAAGTTTCGGGTTAATTTCAAATACGGGTTTGTTGATTTCTGACATATTTACTCCTGAAGGTGATTGAAAGACTTGGATTTAACTGGTTCCCTGGCAGAGCCAGGGAACCGCTGTCGAGAGGCTCAGCCTCGCTTTTTCAGCAGGAAAATTGGAGGCTGAGCCTCCGGATCTGCGTTACCACGCTGAGCCGGGAAACGAGTAGAAAAACAATTATGTCGATCGGAATTTACGCTCAAACCTTCAGCAGCGACATAATTATGCCAGTTAAAGACCCACCAAGCAAAACTAAAGTAGCTAAGGTACTAATGCCAAATCCTGCCGCTCTTTTTTCAGCAGCTTGATAGTAACCCCAAGCAAACAAAATGCGTCCAATTATCCAAACTGCGCCGATACCGGCGCCCCAAATTGGGCTGATAAATTGCGAGAACAGCCACAGCGAGGGCAAAAATAGAATCATTTGCTCTAAGGTATTTTGCTGAACTCGCACCACTCGCTCAAAGTCTGGGTTTCCTGTCATCTGCGGGGGAGAAACTTTGTATTTGAATCTAGCTCTGCCGACGTTGATGGTAACAACGAAGTAGAGAATTAATGCTGAAACAGTAATTAGACTAGGCCAAAGTGTGGCGTTTGCTTCTGCGAGCATGATTCGGTATTATTGGGGTGGACTATATATCTTGATTATAAATCAATAATTGTCGATCGCGTTATTCATAGCCATCCCGTCATTCCATGCACGGAATGTGATTCAACTGCTGGCTATTAGCGACGCGACAATTGCTTTCGGATTCTGGGACATCCTCGAAAACTTGCTGGCTGGGATTTTGATTCTTTTGACTGCACCTGCACAGGGAGACAAGCCCCCGACTCTTCTCGTGAGTCACCCCAAATTTTAGACCCTAGTTCAAGCTCCTAGATTCATTTGTGGAGTAAATCTAAAATCTCAAATCGCTGGAGTAAATCTAAAATCTCAAATCGACTGGGTAGCCCCAAATTTTAGACTTTTGTTCAAGCTACCAGATTCATCAGTGGAGTAAATTTAAAATCTAAAATTTGAAATCTAAAATCTAAAATCTAAAATCTAAAATCGACTGACCTTACCTGCATACGGATACAAGCCCCAGATTTAAGGAGATTATTTTGCTCAACAATATTCGAGACAGTCTTAAATATTTCACCAGGAGCAGGATTCCTCGAGAGCATTTAAAGCAAATACGAGTTGACTTGTTGGAAGAATCAACCCTAGATATTAACTATCTTGTCTTAATTCTCGGCTCCTGTATAATCGCCACCTTTGGACTGCTTTCCAACAGTGCGGCCGTCATCATCGGTGCTATGATCATCGCTCCTCTGATGTTGCCAATCCGAGGGTTAGCGTTTGGAGCCGTAGAAGGTAACGTTCTCCTCTTCCGCAAAAGTTTAATTGCATTATCAGTCGGGACGCTGCTAGCAATTTTTCTAGCTTGTTTTTTGGGAGCTTTGATACAAATTCCCGACTTTGGGAGCGAAGTTCTAGCTCGTTCTAAACCTACACTACTAGACTTAGGAATTGCGATCGCCGCTGGGGGAATCAGCGGCTATGCAAAAGTTCAGCCCAAAGTTTCTGCTACTCTGGCTGGAACTGCGATCGCCGTGGCTCTCATGCCGCCAATTTGTGTTATAGGTTTAGGCTTATCTCAAGCTAATTGGTCGCTCAGTTTGGGAGCAAGCCTCCTGTATCTTACTAAGCTGTTGTGCATTTAAAACGCATATTGTATTATACAATATAACCATATTTATGAAAAGTCAATGCCGAGTA
>NZ_JAUBPW010000080.1:0-29630 GCF_036700965.1 Microcoleus sp. Pol8_D6
TTACTACCGATCGCCTAGAATTGTTAAAACTTTTATCTGCACAAATTGCTATTTCTATTGAGAATGCTCAACTTTACAAAAATTTACAGGAGTTCAATCAAAACTTAGAGCAATTAGTGAGCGATCGGACTCAACAATTATCGAACACCCTAGAGGCTTTAAAAGCCACCCAAACTCAGCTAGTCGAATCTGAAAAAATGGCATCTCTGGGAGGATTAGTTGCTGGTGTTGCCCATGAAATTAATACTCCCATCGGAGTGGGCGTCACTGTTGCTTCAGCTTTGGCAGAAAACACCACAGAATTTGCATCTATTTATAAAAGTGGCAAAATGAAGCGCTCGGATTTAGAAGAGTTTGTCGATATTGCTACTCAAAGCAGTAAAGCACTTCTAATTAACCTAGATCGCGCGGCAGCCTTGATTCAAAGCTTTAAGCAAGTAGCAGTAGATCGCTCTAGCGAAGAACGACGTACTTTCCAGATCCGACCTTATCTTGATGAAATTTTATTACAATTAAAACCAAAGTTGAAAAATAGCCAACATTCGCTTAAAATTAAGGGAGATAGCAAAATAGCTATAGATTCTTATCCAGGAGCATTGTCCCAAGTTGTGACAAACTTGCTAATCAATTCTCTGATTCATGCCTACGAACCAGGGATTTCTGGGAAACTAATCTTTGATTGGGAGCAAGAAGGTAATCGGCTAAGGTTTGAATACGCCGATGAAGGTAAAGGTATTCCCCCAGAAAACTTAAGTAAAATTTTTGAGCCATTCTTTACCACTAAGCGTGGTCAAGGTGGCAGTGGGTTAGGGTTACATATTGTCTATAATTTAGTCACCCAAAAACTAAAAGGTGAAATTGAATGTATCAGTGAGGTGGGAAAAGGAACCAAGTTTATTATTAAATTACCCATGCAAATTGATTCACCAATGTAGATTTCCTGGCCAAGATAACTAAGTAAGTTTACCTCCTTAAAAGTAAAATAAGGATGACTGAAAAGGTTGCTGTGTAACTCTTCTCCCTTCTGCCTTTTTCTTAACAGGTTTTCTAACTTCAAACCTAAACATTAGTAAAAAATAAAGGTGTACAGCAATGAAAAGTGATTTTGACGATTTGTTAACTCAACCATCTCCAGAAACAGTATACTTTGCCGAAGTAATCAACTCGGATAACGAGATATTGTTTGCAGATGAAACCACAGAAGAAAAACTGAGTGAAAGCTGGAAAATTTTAGTTGTAGATGATGAGGCTCAAGTTCACACCGCTACCGAAATTTCACTCAGGAAGTTTGTCTTTGAAAATAAATCTTTAACCTTCATTAATGCTTACTCCGCTCGTGAAGCTAAACAGCTAATCCAAGAAAATCCTGATGTTGCCATCATCTTACTTGATGTAATTATGGAAACAGATGATGCTGGCTTAAATTTTGTTAAATATGTCCGAGAAGTTTTAGGCAATCAGTTAGTGCGAATTATTTTACGCACGGGTCAACCCGGACAAGTACCTGAAAAAAGCATTATTATCAATTACGATATTAATGACTATAAAACTAAAACTGAATTAACGACATCAAAGCTATACACTACGATGCTAACAGCTTTGAGAAGTTTTTCTCTAAGTCATAAATTGCAGTCTGAAATAGAGCGACGCGAACAAGTAGAGAAAGAACTCCGTATTAGTCAAGAAAAAGAGTACCAAAAATCTCTTGCTTTAGAACATTTTGTCAAAGAACTGCAAGACACACAACTCCAGTTAGTTCAAAGTGAAAAAATGTCTAGTCTAGGTCAATTAGTTGCAGGTGTAGCTCATGAAATCAACAATCCGGTTAACTTTATTTACGGCAATCTCTCCCACGCCAACGACTATATTAAAGAACTCATTAATATGTTGAATCTTTACCAAAAATATTACCCGCAACCAGAAGCAGAAATTATCCATGAAATAGAAGATGGAGAGTTGCCATTTATCATAGATGATTTACCAAAATTGCTTTCTTCCATGCAGTTAGGGATCGAACGCATTCGCAATATTGTTCACTCTCTACGCAATTTTTCGCGGTTGGATGAAACTGAAATTAAATCAGTAGATATCCACGAAGGCATTAATAGCACTTTGCTGATCTTACAGCACCGACTAAAGGCTAAGTCTGATCGGCCTGCTATTAATGTGATAAAAGACTATGGTGCATTGCCGCTTGTGAACTGTTATGCCGGTCAGCTCAATCAGGTGTTTATGAACCTTTTAGCGAATGCTATAGATGCTTTAGAAGAGCGGCTAAGTAGAGAAGATGATGCAGTTTTTAAACCCCAGATTTTGATTCGTACTGAAGTTGTACCAGGCAATTCGGATGACAACATTAGCTCGGCTTCCCACATCCTGGTAACAATTTCTGATAATGGTGTGGGGATGACAGAGAAAGTTCGTGCTAAACTTTTCACTCCCTTTTTTACTACTAAGCCCATAGGAAAAGGTACAGGCATGGGATTGTCCATCAGCCGAAAAATTCTGATAGAAAAACACTGCGGTCAATTGGAGTGTATTTCAACGCCAGAGCAGGGAACGCAGTTTATTATTGATCTGCCTACTATCTGTAGAGCCACTAAGATTGCTGTAGCGAATGCCTAGAAAACTTATCTGGCTGAATTGATTGATCATATAGCAATTCTTGCAGGAGTCGTAAACTTTTTACCCCACCCCAACCCTCCCCTTATCAAGGGGAGGGAGTAAGAAATTCACAAATGATTTAGGATTGCTATATATCGGTTTTCAGTTGCATGAGAATAGGGTAATTGCTAATTCCTCATTCATCGGAATTCTGACAGAATTTTTTCCCGCAGCAAGTCCCCACCCCAGCAAAGGGGGGACTTGCTGCGGCTTGAGCCACATTCTTCTAACTTAATTGTGTTGGTTTGCAATATATTTTTTAACAATCTCTTCCGAGGCCTTACCAACTGTGCCGTAAAAATACAGCATATTCCATGTATATTTAGTACGCTGCATTCCGTAGAGAAGCAGAAAAAATGAAAATTTATGCGCTCGAGTTTCGTAAAAAAATAGTCAAAGCTGATGAACCCGGTGATACTTCCATTAGGGCGGTGTTGAATTGTTGAGCGCGTAAATACAAGATTAACACATCCTGATAGCTTGTTTGACAGGAAAAACTTTTTGTTATTCTACATCAGGTAACAAGTTGCTCAGACATTCCCTTCGATTATTAATTCACTATCTAAAATTGGCTAATCTTCCGATGCCATATCAAAATCAAATAAATTATTTTGGTTCTATGCGATCGCCGGCGTTGCTTAGTTATACCCTAATTTATAAACGCTTTTTTTGGAAAATAATCTAGGCGCTCAACGTTTTTCCCTCTGCCGTAAATCCCGCCCGATTTCTTGATGACATACGTGCCAAAAATACAGTGCTAAATTCAGAAGAGCTAATAATTTAGTGCCATCTTCTAGCATCGCGTGTACTCCTAGACTTTGAGACTCAAAAATATCCTCAAACCGTGAGATAGCAAACAAGAGAAATGCTACGACTAAGGGCAGGTAAGGAGTGGTTTTGATGTCTCGCCAAAACTTAACTCCGTAAAAAAAAACAGCACTACCATAACAGAAATAAATTAATTTGCTAGATATTCCCAACCCAGAAAGAATCAAAGTCATCCGAAACCTGTCATCTAGGAAAAAGACTCCGAGTAGTAAAGCACTAAAAAATAAGAACATCCCCGATCGACTCCGCGGCTCTTTTTGGCGCAGCACTCCGAAAGTAAATGCACAAATTGCTACTGGGATGCACCAGAGGACTTCGGAAACTCCGGTGAGAATTCCTTCGTAAGGGAACCAGAAATTAAAAGGGTCGCTAAACAGGCGTTCAACTCCGTCTCCCTGGTTGTTGAGTTTTGCGTATACGCTCAGCCCGCCCAAAATCAGAACAGTCAGAATGTTAAAAGCAGCTAAAAACCGTACACTAAAAAAGTGTTTTTTGAAAATTTCTAAAGAATTTGAAAACTTGGGAATTTTATCGAATAAAGGTAGATGCTTCATAAAAAATGTCTCTAAGCAATAGAGTTCGTTACTTATTCACTGGTAGCCAAACCACAAATGTAGTGCCGCGATCGGTTGGATATAATAAATTAGTTTCTGCAGAGGGCAGCCATTCTGGACTGACTGGGGAAAATACTTCTATTTCTCCTTGCATTTGGCGGACTAAATCGCGGGCGATCGCCAAACCCAATCCTGTGCCAGGAATTTCGGTCTGCGCTTTTTCTCCCCGGTAGTGCCGCTCAAATAAATGCTCTAAATCCTGGGGAGGAATGCCGGAACCTGTGTCGCTGACGGCAACTGCTATGGCAGGCAATTGGCTGTATCCTGCCCGATCGCCATCCGCTGCTTTGTACCGGACTTTAATATAAATTTGGCGGCCGGCAGGGGTATATTTCAAAGCATTGTCAATTAAATTGCTCAAAACTTCGCGCAAAGCTCGATCGTTCGCTGAGACTGGTGGCAAATTCGCCTCCAGGTCGGCGACCAATTTCAGATTCCTTTCAGATGCGATCGCCTCGGCGGAATTTAACAGCGGTTTTAAGACTTCTGTAACAAAACAGGATTCCTCCAAATTGGCCACAGGTGACAGCGACAGAGGAGAATGCCGGATTGATTCCACATTGGACATGGCTTTTTCTGAAGTGTCCGATCGCAGTTTTAGATGTGCTTCGCCGGTGTCAACAGTTCGATCGAACTGGCCCAGCAACTCTTGTAGCCGATCGCTCTCTCGGACAATACTAAAAGCCACATTGCGGTTTTTGTCTTCCGGTACCAACCGCCGCGCTAACAGCTTGCCAAAAGTTCGCAACGCTGTCAGCGGACTTTTGAACTGGTGCAGCAAATTGTGCATCGTGTCGTAAACCTGAGCCTGGATTTGTCGGGCCGAACCCAATTCCTGCTGCATCCACTGCGATCGCTGGTCTAAAATGCAGGCTAGGGCTAAGGTGCGAGCAATTTGTTGTATTTGAGCCTCTTCTCGCTCGTTCCAAGGCCTGTCTTGCCGACCGCTGACTAGGAGTCCCATTACAGCTCCCTCGTGTATCAGAGGCGTCACAATTTGCATCCGCTGCTGCCACAAATTCTCCGGGCCTTGGCACTGATGGGAACTGCGCTCCTTACCCGGAAGTCGATCGGGTGCGATCGCCTCTACCGTTGATTCTTCCACAGGCCGAACAGGCGGCGCCAGCAGTCGCGGTACGGGTTTCACTGTCGAGCTTTCGGAAGATTGCAACCTCAACCCCTGATTTTCTTCCAATTCGGCTGAGGTTTCTGGGTAAACTGCGATCGGCACCAACTTTGCTTCGCTGCCTTCTACCAACTCTTGTGTCAGGTATACCGCGCTGAATTTCGCTCCCAAACTAACGGCGATAGCCACCTGCGAACGGCAAAGTTTGACAAATTCTGAACTGGCTGGCATTAACATGAGCGCCACATTAAGATATCTAACGGAATTCTAAGTAAATTACAAATGATCGGCGGCCGATTACTGATGAGATACTTCTCGATTTCAGATTTATTCCCTTTGATAGAAGGCAGCTATGTTGAAGGCATGCGGCTTTCATGAACCAACATTGCCCCGCATCGCCCTCCGCGCAGCTTCCACCGATCCCCAAGCTTGGCTTTTGCCGGAACTTGCGGCCAACCATAGCACAACCGCTACACTTTTGTCGATCGGCACGAATGTTAAGATTATGTCGATATATTAAAAACAGTTGAAATTTTGAGCTAGAACGGATATACTGGCCTCGGATTTGGTAGCTATCATTACAACCTGTCTGCTCATACTGTCTGCTCACAGAGGAGGTAAAGAAATTGGCCAGGAGACGCAAACGCAAGAGTCGCCGCCGACAAGAAGGACGCAGAATTTTAGAGTGTGTGCCTCAATATAGCATCGAGAGCGGCGAAGATAAACCCGTAACAGCGGCTCGCAAGTTCATCCATGCAGAAGGCATTGCTCCCCCAGCTTTGCTGTTAGTCAAGCGTAACGAGCATACCACTGACAGATACTTCTGGGCTGAAAAAGGTTTATTTGGAGCCCAATACGTAGAAGAGAACCATTTCTTGTTTCCCAGCTTAAAGGTGATGTTGGAAGCTACCACAGAAAAAATTCCTGTGGTGTCAGCCAGCCGCGCATAGCTCAAAATGTTTAGCTCAAAACATTGACAGCAATGTTTTTCTAAGTTTTTTAACAAAAGCGCGAGAGTTCTCATTGTCTGGAGAGTGCCAACTGAAATTTCTGCGAAAAGTCCTTAGAAACTAGGGTATAAGGAGCCATCGCAACAGGCGTGATCGCAGCCCAAGGGCGATCGCCACAATTGGCACTTTCACGATAATGGTTTTTTTTTGACTGTTTTGTCGATCAAATTTGTTGATCGAACAAGTGGCTCAAAAAAACAGCCACGGGTTTATCAACTAGAGAGCCGCTTTTGAGTCATGGGTTTGTCAGCTCGAAGTCTAACTACGGCATCTAGCATATCAAAAAACGTTCCGCGTCAAACTTTTAATCGATCGGTTTCAAATCTAAAGCTTTTTGCATGGCTGCTAGTTCATCGCGGTGAGCTCTGACAGTAACAAAGCTCTTGGTTGGGCTTCCCGACTCAGCAACTGATTCGAGTTTGAGGGAGACTTGCTCAGAGCGTCCAGCTTTTTTCCAGTAAAATACCCCCGCCAGCGGGGACAGCAGTACCAAAGCTAGGAAAATTTGACCCTGCTGAGGAACTAGCATTCCCAAAACCAGTCCCAAGCACAGAGTGCCACCTGCACTCAGCAGAGTTAGAAAAATAGCTAGAAACCAACTCGGCCTCACAAAACCCTCAAACGTGACTTTATAGTTGGGGGCATCGACGGCTGCAACTCGGTAAGCTCTATCGGCAAAATACTGTTGTAAGTCGGTTAACAGTGACTCTTGGGCGCTCTCGGAAGCCAGCTTGACTTGTTCGATGCGATCTTTGACTGAAGCCTTGATGAAGAAAAACAAGCCTACGGCCAACAGCAGCGTCAGCACAAAGGTAGAGGGAAGAACAGCAGTATCCATTGGTAGAAGTTTGTGTAATTGAAATTATCTACTATTACTTTACAGAACTTTACATAAGAAAGCGATCGAGGACTTACGCAGACACTTTTTTATCAAAATTCGCAGAAAGCTTCTTCTGCAAGGCGTTTTGCTCTCCATCACCCAATAATTCCCATATCTCCCCATCATCCCTAATTCTTAAGTGACAATGCGTAAGTCCTGACGTAGTGTAGCTGCTTTAATCGCTGTGTGGCGATCGAGCAAAGCGAAGGCAATCCGGCAAATCGCTTTGCAAGTAGCGCCAGCATCTCCAGGGTTTAGGCATCCGATTCCAACTCGGCTAACCTGTGTGACCAGTTTCTAAGGCGCGGGAACGACGCTCTGACGAGCCGTTTCCCTGACCAATGTACTCATGCCAGAGACGAGCGAGGTCTTGAGCTTGGTGACGCCACTCAGGGAGGATTTGATACATCCGGCGGGGGCGGCCGCGTCCTTCTACTTTTTTCCAGTAACCGGTGATTACGGCTTCATCTTCGAGGAATTTCAGAGCGCTGTAGAGAACGGTATCAGATAGTCGGTAGATGGGGAATTCCCTCTCTAGTTGGCCAATCAGTTCTGTACCGTAGGAATCTCCGCGCAATAACACGGAGAGAATGTAACACACAGCTAATTCCTTGTTTAGATAAACAGGAGGGGGGTCTTGAAAAAATTGATAGATATGTTCAAACTTCATCTGTCTTGTCCGCTGGAAACTCTCGTGATACCGTCAGGTTAACGGGAGAGGAAAGCGGGGCGGGGTGTGCCGCTTCCTAATGATTAAGTGGGACACCGGGGAAACAGAGGTGCAGTATTTCCCCAGTGAATGTTGATAGTCCCAAACGCTTGTCCTGCACTTCGGTAATGTTTGCCTGCCCCAAGGTTGAGGAGCACTGGCGTAACTAGCGCAATTTTTTCCTCTTCCAATCTATCGCAGCGACTATTGTCAAGTGTGCGATCGCCTGCAAGAATTGGCAGTTACTTTGGGAGTTAGTGTTTTAACTGAATTTGCCGTTGATGTTTGCGTTCTAGCTTGGCTTTAAACCGAACTCAGGCCTAACATAGCCCGCAGTGTAAAAGTTAGAAAGACAAAAGTCGCTACAATCGAACTAATCAGGGCGATCGCACTTGTCGGTCGATCGAGCAGGGGTTTAAGTCGCTCGAACAGGAAAAAGAAAATTCCCAGACATATCGTAATGAAAAAGCGCGGGTAGCGAGAGACGTTATTAATAAAATCTTGCATTGGCTTGGTGGGGTAAAGTGTCACAGCACGATCTTTGACTGGTAACACTTGTGAGCGAGTTAGACAATTTTGGCACAGCCGGAGCTAAATCTGCCGATCGGGCGATCGGGCATTTTTGCCGGCGAGGCTGACATATATAATTCTAACGAAAACTTTTCGCCGATGGCTCCGGCACTGTCTGTTTAATGCCACGCGACCTCCGGTAAGAACTTCAGAAGTATTTCTATTGAGTTCTAGTTGTGATAAATATTATAGGGCCGTTATTTCTAGATAAATGTCTGCTGCCGCACCTTCTTTCGTCTTGCCACGTCCCTTTCTGAAATGGGCTGGAGGCAAAACTCGGTTGATTGGACAATATCAACCTTATTTTCCTGAAAAGTTCACAACTTACTACGAGCCTTTTTTGGGTGGCGGAGCTGTATTTTTTTACTTAGCACAGCAGCATCCTGGTTTGCAAGCTGTTTTAACAGATATTAATCCTGAGTTGATTAATGCTTATCGCTGTGTCAGGGATAAAGTTGAGGAGCTGATTCTACTTTTACAGGAGCATCAGTTAGAACACACCAAGGACAATAAAAATTATTATTACTCGGTGCGCTCGCGCTCCTACAAAACCGATACAGAAAAAGCAGCACGCCTGATTTACCTAAATAAAACTTGTTACAACGGCCTCTACAGAGAAAACTCAAAAGGTGAATTTAATGTTCCCATAGGTCGCTACAAAAATCCTAACATTTGTCAAGCAGATTTACTGCGATCGGTTTCCTCTTTACTCGCCCGCGCTCAAATTGAAGTGAGAAAGTTCGATAAAATTTTGGATTTTGCTACTAGCCGCGAAGACTTTGTTTATTTTGATCCGCCTTATTATCCTATCAGCGCTACAAGTAACTTTACGGCTTACAACCGGGATAATTTCAAAGAATCAGAACAGCTTAAACTAAGAGATATTTTTGCAGAAATTGCAGAACGTGGCGTGAAAGTTATGCTGTCTAATTCTAACTGCGGTTTCATCGATAAAATCTACAGCGATAGTGAAGTTTTTAACAGACATCCTCTGCCAAAATTAATTGAAATATCTGCCTCGCGTGGAATTAATTCTAATAGTGACAAGCGCGGAAAAATCAAGGAATTATTAATACTTTCATTTTAGATTACACTTAAGTAAACTCTCTAGCTAAGCATATTTTGTATGAGCAACCCGTGGTTGCCCCGCAGGCGGCAAAGTTGCGTAGTTCCTGTTACAAATATTTGTTTGCCCAGGTAATGAAACCTTCTAGCTTGTGAACTGCCAACAAATTTTGATTGTCAGGAATTTGTTTTTTAAACCAGTCGATCGAACCTTGCCTCATACCGTCACCGCCCACTATAACAATAGTTGGCACTTGATAACAATTTTTAATATTTAAATTGAGGTAAGGATACTTCTCGTCTACTGAACCTTTGTCTTCTTGCCACTTGCACTCAACAATTAGACCCCGAGAAAACCCACCGGAATTAACAATGTAAAAATCGACATTTATTTCAGTTTCATAAATACTAGACCCGATATAAACCTGTTTAGCATATCGCTTGGGATTTTCAGTAGAGATTAAGAGCCACTCTAGCTTGCGCTTTTTAGGCAACTGGGGACATATTTCGAGATATCCGTGGCCTCTCAACGTACCTTCTACAGTTGTTTCTAAAACAAAACCAGTTTTATTGGCTCTACAACCCCTATTCATTTTGTTGGCTCCTGAATATAATCTGAATTAAGCCGATCGCACTTGAATCACCCCTCGGTCAAAAACCCGTTTGTCAGTACCGATAGAACTGACAAACATCCGGTCTTCATAGACATCAAACGTCGCAAAACTCAGGCGGCTAGCAGAATACTCGGTCCACTCAGAACGCCCCACCGGACGAGTGCCCCCGCCGGCACCGCAAATTAAATAAGTCGTACCGTTAATCGAGCGAGTGCGTTCGTAACTGTGTTCGTGTCCGTTGATATAAAGCTGCACGCCGTACTTTTGAAACAAAGGCGTGAAAGTCTTAATAAAAGATTGATTCGATCCGTAGACGCCAGAGGAATAAATCGGGTGGTGGCCAAACACAAATTTCCAAGGTGCCGTGCTCTGACTCAACTCTTTTTCCAGCCAAGCAAGCTGATTTTCCCAGTCAGCATTGTGATTGGTATCTAAAGCAAAAAACTGTACCGGATCGCGCCGAAAAGTATAGTAGCGACCTTGCATATTAAAACCCGCATATTTAACTTGCTGGTCGCCGTTACCAGTGCGGATGTCGTGATTTCCCAGACAAGCATAAAATTTTACGTTTTGCTGCAATAACGGCTGATAAGGCTTCTCGAAAACAGCATTAATTTTTTCAAATTCGCCGTTATTGTAGATATTGTCGCCGGCGAGAACAGTAACATTAAAAGGGTTTTCCCGGTGATATTGCGCCATCGCCTCAGCCACAGCATACTGACCTTCAGCGCCGGTACCCGTGTCGGCCACCGAAATAAAGCGTAAAATAGGCGGTGAGGCCGGCAAAGGAACGATCGCCCTTTCTCCCTCAACGTTAGAAGGTAAAGCAGCGTTGGCGTCTGTACCCCAGGTAGTCCGAAGCTGAAACATTTTCCAGACTCCGGCAAAACCAAAGCTGCTGAGACTGCCTAAAATTAGAAAGTGACGACGTTTGATGCTCATTTTGATTCGGTTACAACTAAGTTAAATGATAAATTAAGGTTGAGATGGCTCAACTAAAATTTATCGCTTTTAAATATATTTGGAACGCCCGAAGGCAGAAAAAATGTCAGAAGAACAACTAAACCAGTCAACTCCAGAATCCTCTCAATCTCCGACACCGGAGGTTGATTCGGCTGAAAAGTCTGCCCCCACTGGCAGCAAAACTCAAAATGCCAGCAGCGCGGTTCCCAAAAATCAGAGAATCAAAGCTTTGATGGCATCGATGGGGAATTTGGGAAAAAAAGGCAACAAATCACCAGCCGAACCGCCGTTGCAGGCCCAAAAGCCGATCGCACCCACCGCTTCAGACTCAGCAACAGTAACTCCTCCCGCTGTTGCTGCAGAAGTTAACAGCGTGCCGCCAAAAGTTGCTGTAAAAGTTGATAAAAAGCCTGTATCCCAACGCAGGGAAGGGAGTTTTTTAGAGAACATTGGTGTACTTTGGCAAAGTATTGTACGGCTAATGCGATCGCTACTGCCACCATCTGCCAACGAGAAGCTGTCCGATCCAATTTTAAACGCGGCCATAGCAGCAACTCTGATCGTTGTAGTGGGTTTAACTTTCAACAGTTTCTCAGCAAAACCGCCGGAGAAAGTAGCAAAAGTGCCTTTGCCAGCAGCGCAGCAGTCGCCGCCAACTTTTGGTGATTTTATGGCATCGGGAACGCCGAAATCCCCAGAGGCGATCGTACCATCTGAGCCAATCCCTACTAAATTCAAAAGCAAGTTGCCCGATTTAGTGGCGCCGGAAAAACCGCAACCAGTAGAAGTTATCCCACCGCCACCGCTGACGCCCGAACAGTCTCTGATTGCTGCGATTCAAAATCAAGTTACTGACATTAAGAATCGACTGGGCGGCGGTTTAGTTGAGTCTGTTCAAGCTAATTTTGCCAGCAGCATTTTGACTGTGAAAGTCGCTGAAGATTGGTACAAACTCAGCGAAGTTGAGCAAAATCAACTAGCAACGAAGATGTGGAAGGAGGCTAACTCCCTCGATTTCAGCAAGCTAGAAATTGCGAATATGGAAGGCAAGTTAATAGCTAGAAGTCCAGTTGTTGGTTCGGAAATGATTATTTTAGACAGAGGGATTAATTAGAATTTAAATAGTCTGTATCTGTACAGCATCTTACCAGCCTTAAAGTCCAGGACGCATAACCTAATTATTTAGCGTGAGCCCTGCGTCCTTTACGGCTGTTGATTTTTTTGATGAATATCTAACTTTTAAAAGTACCGACAGAATGCTAGCATTAAATCATATCATCTCAGGAGTCACGACCACAATTAAATAGTTTTGTAGTGAAGAGTTCAGTCCTCATAAAACTACTAGGAATGCAGTTCTCACTAAAAACCTTAGAACGCATATTTACCCGGCATTAAATTAATAACTTTGAGGAAAATTGAAAAATGACAATTTTAACTCAAGCCGAACAAGTAGAAATTGAATATCCCAGCAGCGACGGAGAGCCGATGGCTGAAAGCGACATCACGCGCGATTACATGACTTACAGCGTAGAAGCTGTCAAGCTTTATTTTCAAGAACGTTCTGATGTTTACGTATCAGCCAATTCTTTCATATATTATGAAGAAGGGAACAACCAGGCAGTTGTGGCCCCGGATGTTTATGTGGTGTTTGGAGTTGCCAACCGCAAAAGGGATAATTATAAAGTTTGGGAAGAAGGGGGAATTACTCCAGATTTTGTGTTAGAAATTACTTCTGAAACAACTCAGACGAAAGACCAAGAAACTAAACCGGAAATTTATCGGGCTTTGGGAGTTAGGGAATATTTTCAGTACGATCCGTCGGGAGATTACCTAAATCCGATTTTACAGGGAGTACGTTTGATAAATAATCAGTACGAGCCGATGGCAGCCAACAATATCGCTGTCGATACGCTGTGGTTGTTCAGTGAAGTGCTGGGACTGGAATTGCATCTAATTTCAGGAGATTTGAGGTTTAGAGTTCCTGAAACGGGTGAGTTTTTGAAGACTCACAAGGAAGAAAACCTGGGACGACTGGCGGCGGAGTCAACATTGCGATCGCTGGTAACTCAACTCTTAAATTCTGGAATGAGTCTGGAACAGGCAGCGCAAATGATGAATTTATCGACCGTGGAAGTGAAACGATTGGTAGGGGAAAACTTTTGATCGATCGCACTTTTCCCAGATATCAAGGAAGTGCGATCGAAGTATGGGACAAAATGAGAATAGTCAACAGTCAACAGTCTAATATTAACTAATGACTATAGAGGCTTATTAGTAGGTTTAAAACCCTGCTTTTGAAAATAGGTTCTAAATACCTCTAGAGCAATTGGTGCGGCCGATACTGCACCAAATCCGCCCCCTTCAACTATAACTGCGATCGCAACTTCAGGTTTGTCCGCAGGAGCAAAACCCACATACATAGAATTGTCAGGATGACCGGGCATTTCCACCGTTCCAGTTTTGCCCGCACTTAAAGGAATAGTACCATCATTCAAGCCGCGGCCTGTACCTTTTTTCACCACCTCAATCAATCCTTGTTTAATGACATTTAAAGTTGCCGGCTTAATACCTGTTGAAATTTTTTGAGTAACAGGCGTATTGGTTTGAGAAGCCAACAAATGTGGCTGCACTCGCCAACCACCGTTGGCAATAGTTGACACCATCACTGCCAATTCTAGGGGAGTACAAAGTACCAAACCTTGACCGATCGCCATTGTTACCGTATCGCCCACATACCAATCTTCCCCATACATTTTCTGTTTCTCGGCTGGTATCGGAACTTGACCGTGATTGGCGCCGTCTATCCCCAAAAGATCTAAATTAATAGTACCGCCAATGCCCATTTTTTTAGCCCATTTTGCCATTTCTTCCGGCCCAGCAGTCATACCTACTTGATAGAAAAACGTATTGCTGCTGTAGGCTAAAGCATCGCGGAAACCGATAACGCCGTAACCCGCGCCGTGTTCGTTAAAGGAAATTCCGCCGATGTTAATTGAAGCAGAACTTACCAAAGTCGAGTCAGGAGAAAACTTGCCCGACTCCATCCCGGCTACAGAAGTTACAATCTTAAAAGTGCTGCCGACTGGATAGCCTTGAACTGCCCGATTTAAAAATGGTTTGTCTGGCCCTTGCAGCCGATCCCATTCTTTTTGAGTCACCTTGCGGGTGAAAATATTGGGGTCAAATGTCGGCCAACTAGCCATTGTTAAAAGAGCTCCGGTTTTCACGTCGATCGCCACAACGGCACCAAGGCGATCGCCCAAAGCTTTTTCCGCAGTTTTCTGCATATCTAAATCTAAAGTTAGCTGCACCGGTTTGCCGGGAATAGGATCTTTTACACCTAAATCTTGGATTTCCTCGCCCTTAGCATTTACCTCGATTAAACGGTTTCCCCAAACGCCCTCTAAAGTTGAATTGGCTAATTTTTCAACTCCCATTTGACCGACGATCATTCCCATCGGATATGCAGGATTAGCTTTTAATTGATCTAAACTAGCTTCGCCGACGTATCCCAAAAGGTGAGCTGCTAATTGCTGGTTGGGATTGTCTCGGCTCGATTCTACGCGAATTTCAACTCCCCGCAAAGTATTAGCTTGTTCTCCCAACGCCACGAAAGTACCGACATCGATATCCTTACTAATTCGCACTGGCAGGGCTGATCTGTAGCCAACTGCATCGATTTTTTTGACAATTTCGGCTGCGGGAAGTTTGACGATCGGGCCCAGTGTAGCAGCGATCTCTTGCCACTCCTTAGCCGATCGCTCTTTTGGCCACACATAGACCGATCGAGATACGCGGCTGGCGGCAAAAATTTTGCCGTTGCGGTCTAAAATTTGACCGCGATTGGCTGCGACTGAAACAGGGCGAATGCGGTTATTTTCCGCCCGCTGTCGGTTGTAGGCTCCCTGTACCAGTTGCAGTTCGGCTAGACGAAATATGGGTAGCGTCACCAAGGTAGTGACGAGCAGCATAAAAATCATAACTTGGAGCGATCGGCTGCCTTGCCGTGCAGGGTTGTCCAAGGCTTTTTTGTCGAATCTGATTTTAGAGTTAAAAGAAAAATCGCCAGCCATATTAATTAATCTGCTCTTTTTATTCAACTAACAGGTTGATACGGTTGCCATCCGGATCATTTGGCAAAAAATGCAGCGATTGGAACTTCTCACTCTTTAGTGACAGACATAAATTCGGCCTGTTGGCAGACGGATCAGCCGGATTGTTTGATTAAGGTAGATGTTAAATATCAGGTTTTTTTAACAATTCAACTGTTAAGGAGGTACGAGCGCTGTGGAACCGATCGATTTTTTGATTGCTTGGCTGGTGACAGGTAGCAGCTTGCTACTGATTTCTCAACTGCCGATCGGCGTAGAAATTGACAGCACACCGAAAGCAGTAATTTCCGCTGCGGTTTTGGGAATGTTGAATGTTTTAATTTTGCCAATTCTAAAAGCAGTTTTTTTCGTACCGAACCTACTGACGCTGGGATTGCTTTCCGGCCTGTTTGCTTTTGTAATGAACGTGATTGTTTTTGCCTCGGCTGCGAAGTTAGTTGAAGGATTTAGCTTGCGGATGGGTCTTTGGAGCGCGGTACTGGGGGCGATCGCCTTGGCTGTAGTTAGCAGCTTTATCAACGGCGCACTGATTTAGTAACTTCCCCTGATAAAGGGCGATAGAAATCGCCCGATATTTCCCACCCTTAGCAGGCGCGTTTCCTGTGCCTACAAGCCATTTTTATCGCCCAATATTTCTTCTCCCTTCTTCCTTCAATCCGTTACATCCGTTAAACAATCCGTTGCCGAACTTACTTCCCCATCAGCGACTTATAGGCTGTCACCTTAAGATCAATCCCAGTAATATCTGTCCCCACAACAACAGCCATCGCTCCTAAATCCAAGGCTTTTTTAGCCATTTCCGGCCCTGATATCCCGCCTTCGCAGATAACGGGAACCTTAAGCTTTTCTACCATTTCCGCAAGCAAATCAAATCCCGGCGGCGAAAAATTTTCCGTCTGAGCAGTGTAGCCAAAAAGAGTAGTTGCTACAGTATCTGCACCAGCTTCGGCTGCCGCGATCGCAGCTTCTATTGTATCTACATCCGCCATCACTAATTTGCCCAATTCGCTGTGAATTCGCGCGATTAATGTCTTTAAGTCTTCGCCGCAAGGACGGTTTCTCTCAGTAGCGTCAACGGCGATAATATCGGCTCCAGCATCGGCGATCGCCCGCGCGTCTTCAAACCGAGGAGTAATGTAAATCTCGCATCCCGGCAATTGCTGCTTCCAAATCCCAATTATGGGAGCGGATATCTGTTTTCGCACCGCTGCAATGTGAGCCGGAGTGTCAATCCGCACGCCCGATGCACCTCGATTGATGGCGGATTGAGCCATTGCCGCAATTACGATCGGATCGTGCAGCGGCGAATCAATAGGTGCTTGACAAGAAACAATTAATCCTGTAGGAATTTGACAATTAATCATGGGGAATTGGAGATGGGGGAATTGGGCATCGGGCATCGGGCATCGGGCATCGGGCATCGGGCATCGGGCATCGGGCCTAGGCATCGGGCTTTTTTTGTAATTTATTCCCTGTGCCCTATTGAACTCAAATAAGCGTTAAGTTTTGGTAGTAATTTATCGACAATTGGTTTAAATTTGCTTACTTATTCGCTGGGGATAAGTTGTCTAGCATAGGCTAATCTTAACCAGTTTACTGTTTCATACAAAGAGCCTCTCGCAATTTTTACAAAACGCCGATTATCTTGGTCATTATAACGACCTCTTCCTTCAGCAATATTAGCACAGACACTATCAGCCGACCGAACGATCTGTTGGCCCATCGTATCTTTTGTGAAGTAATCCCATTTTTTAACAATCTCCCAAATCTGATTCGCCCAACTTTCCGCCAACTTATAAACCTCTAATTCCTCAAAATCAGGTCTTCCCATAATTACCTCAAAAACTCAATTATATTAAATGCCCAATGCCCCATGCCCAATGCCCCATGCCCAATGCCCCATGCCCAATGCCCCATGCCCAATTACCCATTACCAGTACCGGCCATTAAAGAAATAATTTTGTCAAGCAATTGCTCAGGATGAATCGGTTTAGTCAAACAATCGTTAGCTCCCGCCGTCACGAAAGATATCCGATCTGGCGGAATTTCATTAGCGCTTAAAGCTAGAATCTTGATATTTTCAGTAGCGGGTTTTTGGCGCAGTTGGTGAATTATTTCGCAGCCATTCATACCGGGCAAACGCATATCGACAATCACAGCATTCGGCTGCAAAAGTTCAATTTGCTCCACCGCTGCAGAACCTTCAATCATCCACACCACTTGCAGTCCTGCGGCTGTCAGGATATCGCAAATCAGCATAGCAGTTTCTTCATCTTCTTCCACGAGTACGAGGCTGCCCCGCGAGGAATAATGCAGTGGTAAAGATGAATTAGATTTTTCATATGTGAATTTTGTGGATTCATCTTTGGTTAGAGTTTGGATGGGTATAAAAACGGTAAAAGTAGAGCCGACATCAACTGTAGAGTTGACTTCGATCGCACCGCCGTGAAGCTCTACTAACTGTTTAGTTAAAGCCAATCCCAGACCGGTGCCGCCGTATTCGCGGCGGTAGGGAGAATCCAACTGCTGGAATTTTTGAAACAACAGCGATCGCTGATTTTCTGGAATTCCAATGCCAGTATCTTTGATTTGAAAAACAGCGGTACTGCCAGCAGGTGCAGTACCGGCCTGCCGAAATGCCGGCGTTCGATTTTGATCTTCTGTCACCCAAACTCGCAGGATGACTCGCCCGCCTTTGGGAGTAAACTTAATCGCATTTCCTATAAGATTGAAGAGAATTTGTCTCAAGCGGCGCGGGTCAGCAATGAAGCGATCGCACTCTTGTTTTATCCGCTGTTCTTGCAGCAGTTCCACGCCTTTAGCAACCGCTTTTTCTTTGAGGGCGTGCAGGCTCTGAGAAGCTAATTTAGAAAGTGAAAATTCACTAATTTTTAATATTGCTTTTCCCGCTTCTACTTGCGATAAATCTAAAATATCGTTAATTAATTCTAATAAGTGGTCGCCGCTGTCTCGGATAGTTTGCAGGTACTGCCGCTGCTTTTGTATCGGCACTTCTTTGCTGCCAACTTTGCCGTAAGACCACCGCAGTAGCGTGTCGGAAATGCCGATGACGCAAGTGAGAGGAGTCCGCAATTCGTGGCTCATAGCTGCCAAAAATTCGCTCTTGGCGAGGCTGGCAGACTGGGCGGCGACCAGTGCATCGCGCAGTTCTCGCGTGCGCTCTATTACGCGCTGTTCTGAGGTGCGCTTTTGCTGCTGGACTTGTGCATAAAGTTCGGCTTGGTAAATGGCGATCGCCAAATGTTCTGCTATTTGTCGCAAAAAAGTTTTTTTGCTTTCTTCCCACTCCCGAAAAGTACACTGGTGGGCAATTAGCAGCCCCCACAAGTCATCTTGAACTACGATCGGCACTAGCAACTTTGCCCGCACCTTGGCCCGCCGCATCAACTCTACAAAACAAGGCTGCGAAGAGTAAGTTGTTTCCACATCCGCGACGCACAAAGCCAAACCTTTGCGATATTTCTCTCGGTCAATGACTCCATTGGTAAAACACTGCGCGCCATCACTAAAATTCAGTACAGACGAGATAGCATCGTTGGCTAAAGCTTCGTAGGTAACGCGACCTAAATACAAGTAAGACCCGGAATTTTCTGGGATTTCGCCAGACCCAGAAACCGCCGTAGGTCTTTCTTTCGCTAACTCGATATTGTGCGGTGCTGGCACTTTTTCAAATTGATAAATTAACAGGCGATCGACCTCCAAAAACTCTCGCACTTGCTCGACTGCTTTTGACAAAATTACAGGCAATTCCAAACTCTGGCGGATTTGAGTTGTGACCTGATTCAAAAGTCGCTCTTGTTCGAGCTGCTGTTGCAAAGCATCTTCTACTGGCTGACAAAATGAAATACAGGGACTGGCAATTTGTAATTGATTGACGGCTTCAGCAATCTGGCTTTGTAGCGTTTCTGGATCTATAACTTTGGGCGCGGATTTTCCCTCTATTTCTGTTTGGCTGTGTAGGGGCGGGCGATTATTTGGGCTGGCATTGGCAGCGAGAATATCCAGCAAATTTAGGGTGAATTCGCTTTGAAGAACGGCCGAGTTAGTCTGTATATTTTTAATTGCTTGTTTGAGGGCGCGAATGTCAATTTGCCACGAGGGTGCGAGCGTTATTTCTGCGAGTTTGTCTGCGAGGGGAGACAGGAAATCGGCGATCGCCCCGGGGTCGAAAGTCAACTGCACATTCAATTGCGAATGGAAATTTTTTTCGCTGTGCTTGTGTCCGTTTGTTGCGAACTCATCTAATAGATTGCCCCGCAGCAGTGCGCTAAAATGCTCTGATACCACTGCTGCAAACCTTTCCGACGAATTTTCCAGATTGTGAGAATCAGCGATCATCGCATCGTCGGTCAGCCAAATCGCCCCTGGGAGTTCAGCCATTTGCTGTAACAAGTGGTAAGCAGCCTCAAAGGTTGCTAGGGGCAAAGTCCGATGTAAGGTTTTTGGTTTCAATCTAGATATTTTCCCGGTTGTTTTAAAGAACAAAATATGAATGCCCTTGTTGTGAGGACGGAACCCGTGGCACAACAGGTGCGGCCGATCCAACAGACTTGAGATGACAGTAGTCAGAAAGTAGGTAATAGAAGGCCCCGGAGCCAGAGAGCTTATTTCTCCCTATCATTGTTATTACTTGAAACAATCTTATTCCAGTATAATATTAATATATAATTTGTTAACTTGTACTTAACACTATCCGGGTAAATGAGCAATCCAACTCAACTCACCCCCGATTTCACGATCGGACATCTGCCGTGTCACGACTTCCAAGTGAGCGCTGCAACTCTAGGACAGGTAGTGGCTGAAAGATTTGAGCAAGAACCAGACCTGCCGGGAGTCATTATTACTCATGAATCACAGGTATTGGGCATGATTTCTCGCGTCAAATTTCGAGAGCAAATGAGTTTTCCCGATCGCGCAGAACTTTACGGGTCACACCCGATTCGAGCCTTGTTAGATTTTATTAGAATTCCGCCTTTGCTGCTTTCGGAAAACTGGAAAATTGACGATGCCGTCCAAGCGTCTTTCCACAGGCACAAAGACTTGATTTATGAACCGATTATTGTGGTAATGGAAGACCATAGCCACCGCCTTTTGAACATTCATACTCTGGTAATTGCCCAGTCAAAACTTTTAGCACAAGCCAACAAAGCTATTCAAAAATACCGAGTAGAAAGACACAAGTATTTGGCGCTAATTCAACAAGAACAGGCTAAGGTTCACGAATGTAATGAACTTTTAAAAATCCACCAACGTCAAACAGAAAATTCCCATGCCAATCCTAGTTCCCAGCAAGTGGCACTGGTCAAACAAGCTGAAGAAATCGCTCAAATGAATCAGCGATTTGTAAGGATTGCGAAACTGATTTCTTCGGAAGGTCGCCAAGCATTTCAAGCTACTTTTCAAGGTGCTAATTCTATTTGCAACAACACAGATAAAATTTTGGGGGTGGGCAAAGCAATAGCTAATGATTTAGAAACGGTTAACCGCACTTCCCGAACCATCCGGGAGGCGATCGAACAAGTCAGGCATTTAGCAGTACAGGTGGCTGTAGTTACCAATCAAATGGGAAGTCAGCCTAGTGGTCTGAGCAAAGTGAGTCTAGAAATTGGCAGACTGGCAAGTAAAACTTTTGAATTGGGGACTCAAATGGAGCAAATTGCTAGCCGATTTAAACTTCGAGTTCACGAACTCACGGAGGCAGCAAGAGCGGGTGCTAATGTGGCTAAATCCGTGACTATCAAGATCGATCGTGCCGAAATGGCACTATTAGAGTTGGAAGAATTAATAGCGGAAAAGAATTTCAATTCGTTGACCGCTATCCAAGAACCTTTGGGAGTCATAAAAAGTGTTACCGCTGATTCTTTAGTTCGAGATATAGAACACACCGAAGTCGCGGTCTCCGAGTTAGAAGACTTAGTTAAAAATCAAGATTCCTCGCAATATTTGATTCAAAAGATTCAGCAGGCGCTGAAGTACAAAAAACCATAAAATATCAGCCAGAATCTAATGAAATATTTCGAGAGGAAAACCAATAAAATCAAAATAATAATTGACAACTATTCTATTTCAAGAATGGTATTTGTTATACTGAAGGTGGGGATTTTTTGAATTCAGTTGTAAAAAGGCTATTTAATTAGCCGCAAAAACCGATAAAAAGTTCCAAGAATAGTTGGAAGGACAGGTGACGTTTATGAAAATCCTGCTGGTAGAAGATGACACAGTTACAGTCAGTTTGCTGACTCAAGCGCTGAACTCTCACAATTACAATGTGAACGCGGCAGCAGACGGTGAAACAGCGTTGCATTTGGTGCAGGCATACGATTACGACCTGATTGTTTTGGATGTGCTGATTCCTAAACTCGACGGCATTAGTTTGTGTCGAAAATTGCGATCGTCCGGCTGCCAAATGCCGATTTTACTGCTGACAGCGCTAGATAGCAGCAACGATCGAGTCCAAGGTTTAGAGGCGGGTGCAGACGATTATGTGGTCAAACCCTTTAATCTCGAAGAATTAATCGCTCGAATTCGGGCTTTGCTGCGCCGGGGTAAGGCAACTTTGTCAAGTACAAATTTGACCTGGGAAAAACTGCAAGTCAACCCAGACACTACGGAAGTAACTTATGCCGAAAAAGTGCTGCACTTGACTCCCAAAGAGTACAATTTGCTCGAACTTTTCCTGAGAAATCCTCGGCGCATTTTCAGTCGCAGCGCTATCCTCGATCGCATTTGGTCGGCCGGCGAATTTCCTCAAGAAGAAGCCGTTACCGCTCACATCAAGGGGCTGCGGCAGAAGCTGAAAGCAGCCGGGATGACTGTAGATTTAGTGGAAACCGTGTACGGATTGGGCTATCGGCTCAAAAGTCTGCCGGAGGAGATTGAGAGCCAACAAGTTGGGCAGGAAAGGACAGAAACTGCTAAAACTCAAGAGACTTTATCTACTGCATCCAGCGGGTCTAGCCAGGAATTAAACAAAGACGAGCGCCGTCTCAAAGTCTTGAATGCGATTGCCCAAATGCGGGGAAATTTAAAAGCTAATTTTATAGAAAAGGTGGCGATATTCGATCGCGCGATCGCTCAACTGAAAAACGGAAGCTTGGAGGGCGAACTGCGCGAGGAAGCCCAGGCTCAAGCTCACAAATTAGTCGGTTCTTTGGGAACGTTAGGGCTGCCGAAAGGTTCGGAAGTTGCGCGCCAGATCGAACATTTGTTCAAGGCTGAAAACATCTGGAAACCGGGGACGGCTCAGCAGATTGAGGGATTTCTGCATCAGCTAAAACAGATATTCTATCGCCCGTCGCCCGAACCCGAAGGCGATTTGGTTCCTGCGGTTTCCCAAAAGCGCCGAATGCTGATTGTTGATGATGATACTTTTGGGAGCGATCGACTGAAAACAGTAGCATCCGGTTCCGGCTTCCAGATAGAAGTCGCCAACTCTCCGCAAGCGGCAAGAAATGCGATTTCTCAACAGCCTCCCGACGCGATTTTGCTGGATTTGACATTTTCCAGATCTCAGGAAAACGGACTTTCTCTCTTAGCCGAACTCCGCAGTGAAAAGCCCGAAATTCCGGTGATGGTTTTTAGCGAGTACAATCAATTGAGCGATCGAATAGAAGTTGCTCGTTTGGGAGCTTCCGGCTTTTTACACAAATCTATACCCCCAGCAGATATACTCAAAGCAGTCGCCCAACTAATCGACCAGACTGGCCCTGCTGAAGCTAAAGTTATGGTGGTAGACGATGACGTGCATCTATTGGCTGCACTGCAAGTTATTCTACAACCTTGGGGATTTCAAGTAACAACATTGGACGATCCCGAAAAGTTCTGGGAGGTACTCGAAACAACTTGTCCGGATTTGCTAATTTTAGATGTGGAGATGCCCGGTTACAGCGGTATCGAGCTGTGTTTGGCAGTTCGCAACGATTTGCGCTGGAGCAAGCTCCCCGTGCTATTTTTGACAGCTCATTCCGAGTCGGAAATCGTGCGCCAAATGTTTGTCGCAGGTGCTGACGACTACGTGAACAAGCCGATCGTGAAACCGGAATTAATTGCTCGCCTCCTGAATCGTTTGGAGCGGACTCAACTAAGAAACAGACTGGCTCAGGCACAGCGCTAATCCCATTTTAGATTTAAAGAATTAAAGAATTGAAGAATAGGGAATGACTGATGAGATATGGGTTTCGAGCACGTACATACAGTTGTATTCTTTTTTTAAAATGGGATAACTAAGAGCAAATATGCAGTGTGTGTCCGAAACAAATCAGGAAGCCTTAGCCAAGACTTGGGATTGTTAGATTATGTGATTCCGACGAGGTGCTGTTGATGCTTGCCCGCTGATCAAGAACACAGGCTAATTTAGAGAAGTATTAATCAGATGAAAGCAATGATATTGCCCTCAGACACAGGCACTCTCAATAACAGCGACTGCGAACTAATTTACGCCCCGGGTTCTATACAACCTCACGGCATCCTTTTGGTGCTGGAATCTCCTGTGTTGAAAATTTTGCAAGTTAGCAACAATACTTTTGAGGCGATGGGCCTTTACCCCGAAGAACTTTTGAATAAATGTTTAGAGGAATTTGTCGAGACTGAGGAAATTGAGGCTATTGAAAAAGCTTTATTTGAAAAAGACCAACAACGTAACGGTATCAGATTATCATTCCAAAGTCAAGACCGCAAGTCTTTTTTTGAGGGGACGCTACATCAATCAAATTCCGCATTAATTGTTGAACTAGAGTCGGTTGTTTCCCCAAAAACGAGCGATTGTTTCAATTGTTATAATTTAGTCCAAGAGCCGATCGACAAAATCCACAGAACACAAAACCTGCAAGTGCTGTGTCAGACAGCAGTTGAAGAAGTGCGGAGGATGATCGGTTTCGATCGAGCGATCGTCTATAAATTTGATGCCACCGGTGCGGGGGAAGTTGTCGCCGAAGACAAAGTAGAAAGTTTGCCTCCTTTATTGGGACTGCACTATCCGGCTGGCGATATTCCCCCCCAGGCAAGAAGCCTCTTCAAAATGAATTTAATTCGGTTTATTCCCGATATTAACTGTCAGCCTGTAGAACTAATTCCTCACTGCAATCCGCTGACGGGTAGCCCTTTAGATCTGGGCGGTTCTTTGTTGAGAACAGTTTCGCCTTGCCACGTTCAATATCTCCAAAATATGAACGTTGCCGCTAGCATGACCCTGACATTAATCAAAGATAAAAAACTCTGGGGATTGATAGCCTGTCACCACCCAACACGAAAGTATGTCAACTACGAAACAAGAACCGCTTGCGAACTGCTAGCCAAGTTTGTGAATCTTGAACTCAGCTACAAACAAGATAGCGAAGATCGGGAATATGCAATTTATTTAAAATCAATTTGCCAAAAATTTATCACAGAGATTTCTCAAAAAAACTGCTTTGTAGAAGGTTTACTAACATACCGAGATGAATTGCTGGCCTTAGTGACCGCTACCGGTGGAGTTGTGTGTGCCAATGAAAATTTAAGAACCATCGGGCAAACCCCGGAAGTGGTAGAAATCGAAAACTTAATTGCTTGGATAAAAACTCAAATAAATAATGAGGTTTTTTATACAGATTCTCTCTCAAAACTGTATCCGCCATCCGAGAAGTTTAAAGAAGTTGCTAGCGGTTTGCTGGTACTTGCCATGTCCGAGATGCAAAATTATTACATTTTGTGGTTCCGTCCCGAAGCACTTCAAACTGTAAACTGGGCAGGTCCACCAGAGGGGCACATTGAACTTAAACCGGATGGCAGCCGAGTGATGTCTCCTCGCATTTCCTTTGAGTTGTGGCAAGAAACTGTGAGGTCAAAATCTTTGCCTTGGCAGCCGTGCGAAATCGAAATAGCCCGAGAACTTCGAGTTGCTATTACTAGCATTGAGCTCCGGAAAATCAATCAGCAGCTCAGCTTAGCTTTGTCCGCTACCAAAATCGGATTTTGGGACTGGGACTTGCAGAAAAATCGCATTGTTTGGTCGAGGGAACACGAAGAGTTGTTTGGGTTGGCCCCGGGGACTTTTGCCGGAACTTATCAAAGTTTTGCAGCTTGCGTTCACCCAGAAGATTTAAAAAGTACGGATAATACTATAAATCAGAGCCTGGCCCAGCGAGCAGATTACTTTCTGGAATACCGCGTGGTTTGGCCCGACGGCAGCATTCACTGGATTGAGGGAAAAGGTAAGTTTTTTTACAACGAAGCAGGCGATGCAGTGCGGATGGTGGGGACAGTTACAGAAATTACCGATCGCAAAGCTAGAGAATTACAGTTGCGCCTGTTGGAATCAGCAGTCACCACCACTAACGACGCCGTGTTAATTACCGAAGCTGAACCGATTGAGGAACCGGGCCCGCGAATTATTTATGTCAACCCAGCTTTCACGCGGATGACCGGCTATACGCTAGAAGAAGTTGTCGGCAAAACGCCACGCATCTTGCAAGGAGAAAAAACAGACCGCGCCAGTCTTGATCGAGTTCGGACAGCTTTGGAAACCTGGCAGCCTGTGCGGGTTGACTCGATCAATTACCGCAAAGACGGGACGGAATTTTGGGTAGAAATGAGCATTGTCCCCATAGCGGACGAAAATGGTGAGTTTACCCACTGGGTATCAGTGCACCGGGATATTAGCGATCGTAAACTTGCTGAAGCAGCCCTCCAACAGCTCAACGAACGGTTAGAAATGCGAGTTTTGCAGCGAACCAGAGAACTAGAAAGCTCTCAAGCAGAACTCCGGGAAAGCGAAGCTTTATTTCGCTCTCTGAGCGAGAGTTCCCCCGTGGGCATTTTCAAAATCGATACTGAGGGGAAATGTACCTATACAAATCCTCGCTGTCAAGCAATTGGTGGCTTCACACCGACAGCAGCTTTAGGAAAAGGCTGGATGCGGTTTGTTCACCGCGAAGACCTCAAACTAATTCTGTCTAAGTGGTCGGAATCACAATCGCTACAGGGGGAATTTTCCTGCGAATTCCGCCACATCCAGCGAGACGGAACCATCCGGTTTTGTCGGCTTAAAACAGCTCCGATTTTTTCCGACAGATCTCAACTAATTGGTCACGTCGGCACAGTCACAGATATCACAGAAAGTCGGGCAATTGAAAAAATGAAAAATGAGTTTATTTCGATTGTCAGCCACGAACTGCGAACGCCACTTGCCTCCATTCGCGGTTCTTTAGGTTTGCTGGCGGCTGGGGTACTGAAAAATCGACCGGAAACTGCCAAACAGATGTTAGAAATCGCTTCGAGCGATACCGAACGGTTAGTGCGTTTGGTAAACGATATTCTCGACTTAGAGCGGCTCAATTCGAGCCAAGTTATCCTCGTCAAGCAGTGGTGCGATGCCCAGGTTTTGATGCGGAAGTCTGCAGAAGCTGTACTTTCTTTGGCTGCTGAAAATAACATTGATGTGTCGATTTTGCCCGATGCAGCAAAAATTTGGGCTGACCCGGACAGAATCGTTCAACTGCTGGTAAATTTGTTGAGCAATGCGATTAAATTCTCCGATCCAGGGAGTACAGTAACTGTCAGGGTTGAAGATTTAGGCGATTCCCTACGGGATAGCTACGCTTCACGGGTTTTATTTGAAGTCAAAGATCAAGGGCGGGGGATTCCAGCAGATAAACTAGAAACTATCTTTGGACGGTTTCAACAAGTAGATGCTTCTGACTCCCGCCAAAAAGGAGGTACGGGTTTGGGTTTGGCTATCTGTCGCAGTATCGTACAGCAGCACGGCGGCAGAATTTGGGCCGAAAGTGTTGTCTCAGAAGGAAGCAGTTTCTATTTCACAGTGCCTGCACCGTTGGAAGGCGAAGGGGGAAAAAGTTTGGAGGTTTGAGATTGCTTTGATCGGAACTCGCGAAAGCTAAAGTTTCTGGAAACGCACGCGGTTAGGATGATTTTGGGAGGCTGATATGTCGATTTTTATGTTCAGGGTTTCAGTAGGTGAGTGGCAACATACCAACCGCTTGATTAGAACGTTCTTAACTGCTGAAGCTCTTAATTTTATTGCTTCTTTCTTCTTCTCTATCTGTGAAGAAGCCGAGTTGATGAGGCAGGATGCTTAAGTTTTTTTCAGTTTACCATAATTAATTTAAAATTTGAGTTTTAATTATGTCAGCAAAGCGCATTCTGGTCATCGATGATGAAAAAAACCTCTGCAGCGTGATTCAGGCTTGTCTGGAACATTTAGGCGGCTGGATTGTACTAAGCGCGCCCGACGGCAGCCAAGGATTGCTGTTAGCTGAAACTCAACTTCCTGACGCTATTCTGCTAGATGTGATGATGCCGGATATGGACGGACTTACTCTGTTTGGTTTGCTGCAAAACAATGTGGCTACTCGGGGGATTCCGGTGATTTTCCTGACTGCTAAGGTGCAGGCGATGGATTTGAGCGAATTTGCTGATTTGGGGGTAGCGGGGGTGATTGCCAAGCCTTTCGATCCTTTGAGTTTGGCACAGCAAGTGGCGGACATTCTGGGTTGGGAACCGTTGCTGTAAACTGGGGTAAAAGGCGATCGCAGATACCATATCAAACTCGGCATTTGAAACCGCTACTAGACAAACAAAGTCGGCCCAGCCCGACGCAAGAATCAAGGGGGCATTCAAGCCGGATGATCATCGCAAATGCGCTTTCTCGTTCCTTTGATTATTGCGAAAATTACGCAATTATGTTGGTAAACCGGGTTTATGCGTCCAGGAAAGTTTTAGTTTTTCCGGCTATGTTCATAATTTCCTCATTTTTTTGATTTAGCTTTGAGATCGATCGGTGATTGGTTAATTTAAACTCTGATTCCCTAGAAGTTCTAGAGATGATCCCAGGGAGTCGGGGTTTTTTGTTACCCGCAAAGCCGATCGGCGATCACCGTATTTACAGGCAGAATAACTCCTCCAGAAGTTACAAACACTTGCCTCAAGAAGGGTTTTTCTTAACCCGGAATCACAGATGCAGCCAAGTTTTTTGCTAAAAAACTCCGTTTCAACCTGCTAATCCAAGATTTATGCAGATTTCCCTGAGAAACCGGCTTTTTTAACCCAGGAGCACAGATGGAACCAAGTTTTTGGCTAAAAAACCTGGTTTTTGCCTAACTCTTGTAATCTCTGCTTCGGCCAAAGTATATTTATCAAAAAAAATGATGGTCTTCATAATTTCCTCATATTTTTTAGATAAAGTTTACCCCAAGCTCTGGATCACAAGGTCGATCGCACTCTCAGCACCATTCCGCTGCCAAAGAGTGCATCTGTTGTCAGGAGAGTTCGGGAAAGTGACGGTACTTTCGATTAACTGGTGCCACAGCACAACCAACCTAAACAAGTCAGGATCTAAGCCCTGTAGACCAAACAAACCGGGTTTTTAAACCGGCAAAAACGGATTTTCTGCGCCAGTCCTCTAAGTGTTGGCAGGATAACTCAATGCTACAAAAATTAATAACTGAGGATGTGATTCGCGCTCTCGAATAACACCAAAAAAATAAGTAGGTCGTTTGATCAAGAGCAAAACTCGCAATTACCACTAACAGGTAAATCCCAGTCTCAGTTAGTTTTTGAAAGAGTGTGGAGATTTTTAAATGTCTGATCAGCTATCTTATAAAGGTAACAACCAGATTCTGTGCTATTACGCAAATGTTACCAACCTAGTGCAGGTGCTTCGGATTGAGAACATTCCTAATTGGTACTTTGAAAAAGTGATGTTTCCGGGACAGCGACTGATGTTTGAAGCTGCTGCCGAAGCAGTCTTAGAAATTCACACTGGTACGGTGGCAAGTGCTATTTTATCGGACAAGATTCCCTGCTACGTGCTGCGGGTTATAGAAGAGGTAAGTTCCGAGTTCGAGCTGGTGATGACGGAAGAACGATTGGCGGTATTAGCCGGTTAAAATTCATGAGAAATCAGACGAGATCGAGAACGGCTACAAAAATATTAGTTAACGAATGTTTGGGGACGGGGAAAATGCAGAAAAATCTTGTCAATATTACCTTAGCTGTAGTCACAGAGGAAGTAGAAATTATCTTGGAGTCTTATCCGAAGCACCCTTACCAACAAGCTTTTTCGCCTTCGGGATTGCGACAAGATTTAATTGCTTATGTGCTTAGCCGAGTTCCTAATAGATATACTGCGATCGACTCCAGCGAGTCTGTGTCAAACCAAACTGTTCAGGTTCGCTGTTCTTCAGAGCAATTGCTGCACATAGAAAATTTGATTCATACTGGAATTCGCGAGGTGCTGCACAGCTATCAGAAGATAGATTACCGCCTGCCTGAAGAAGTTAAATTTGATTCGAGAGTTGCTAGTTGGTTGTGATAGTTTCTGGTAAATGAGGGAGACGCCGAGATTCTCGGCCCTCTCGGTTGGGCAAGGTGGAATTGTGTACTCACCGAAAGCATCCAGGATACAAGCCCCCGGATTCATTCCGAAAGCAGACTCAGGACCCAGAAATAAAAAACCTGTAT
>NZ_JAUBPW010000081.1:0-29083 GCF_036700965.1 Microcoleus sp. Pol8_D6
ACGGGACAATTCGGCATAGTTCACAAAAAACTTATCAAGGCTACTATCTTACCATCATTACTTCTTGGCCACTACCGGGGGTTGCGGAATGTGGGTTAAATGTCTGTGCGTTGCATCTGCGGTTTCCTCGATCAAAGATTGAGGCAATAAGTCTAATGAATAATGGCTATTGATTACTTACTAAATCAATCATTAATAAATTCACCTTCACAGATAATCGAGTCTCGGTTCTCCAAATCTTCTTGATTCCAGACCGCGTTTAATGCTGCGGAACTTAAGGAAGTTGACATCGTATTTAAGGTTGTATTGTAGTATTCGACAGCATTATTAAGTTCTACCTGCGGCGCTTCCTTAAAGTACGAATTAATATCAGGCGTGCACCGCTGGGCCTGGTAGTATACATAAGCTTCCGCATTAATGCACATTACGTGGTAAAAATCCTTATTTGCTGCCGTCACATCTCCAAGTTTATACAGTGCTAAACCCCGGTTGAGATAAGCTTTAACATAGTTCGGATCGAGTTCTACTGCTTTGTCAAAGTCTTCAATTGCAAGCTGCATTTGTTTTAATTTATAGCGAACGCAACCTCTGTTATAATAGGCATAAACATTTTGTGGATCTATGGCGAGTGCAATGTTGTAATCGGCCATCGCCTGCGTATTGTCTCCTAATTGGTGGTAACAGAGACCTCGATTTATGTAAGCTTTGATATATTTAGGATTCAACCGCAGCGTTTCATTAAAGTTTTCTGTTGCTGCCTCTTTTTCTCCCAAAAGGTAGTAAGCGCGCCCCCGGTTGTAATAGGTTTTATAATTGTTGGAATTGATAGATAGAGCTCGATTGTAGTCTTCTATTGCTTCTTCGTAATTTCCTAAATTAGCAAGTACAAGTCCCCGGTTGTTGTAGATAGCGTGGCTGTTAGGCTTATTTGCTAAAGCGCAGTTGAGATCTTCAATGGCTTTTTCGTGTTCTCCGAGATGACGCCAAGCATTGCCTCGATTCAAGTAAGCCTCGAACAAATTAGGATTGATATCTAGGGCTTGGCTGAGGTCGGCGATCGCTTTTTGGTAGTCTTTCATGTAATAGTAAACCAAGCCGCGATTGTTATAGGCTTTGGCATCGGCGGGATTGAGTTGCAGTATCTGATCGAAGTCCTCAAGTGCCGCTTCATAGTTTCCTTTCTTGGCGCTGTGCAAACCGCGCTTGTAAAATTGTTTGAGGTTCATAGGTCAACTTTCAAGAGTGCTTGATTCTGGGGGTTGATTCCTGTGCAGTCAGTTTTGAGTTCGACAGCCGTTCATCTGTTGAAAGAGCATCCACCTGCGGTTAGATTAACTCTTAAATGATTCCCGGCAATCTACCGTAAACAGGATTTTTGGTTTATTTTAACAGTAGTTAAATCCTGTTTAAAGGCTCTGCACGTGGGCGGGATTTACTTATTAGTCAGTTCGATTGTTTACCCGATCGACTTAATCTCAAAAGTCTAGTTTTACTTGGTGCTCTGTGTCTCTTGATGCGGCGGCGATCGGCTCGATCGCCAAATTAAGTTTGAGACCGCTACTCAGTATAAATTTTTACCAGCCGTCCTACCGAGTAAACTCTATATTTTTTTGACAAACTTCGTCTCAGTATTTGCTGCCGTACGTCTGTACAAACTTTTGTTGCCTAATTACCAATTAACGATTGATTTCCTCTTCCACATAAACTCTCAATTTCTCCAAATCGGGAAGTTCAATCAATTCTTGTTCCTTTTCCTTAACCGACATAGGCATCATTACCGGTTTACGGTGTTCGATCCAGCAACTCGCCAGGGGCAAAGTTTGTTCCAAATCTTCCAAAGGCCTCGGAATTACCATCACCGCGTTCAACTCGCCAATTCGCTCAGCTTCGTACATCCCGGCTTCTACGGCTACTGCTACATCTGCAACTGCACCGCGAATAATTGCCGTGCACAAACCCGCGCCAATTTTCTCGTAGGCTGCCAAGTGTACGTCGGCGGATTTGAGCATAGCATCGCAAGCACCGACCATTGCCGGAAATCCCCGGGTTTCGAGCAAACCGATCGCCTGATTGCTAAGCCGAGAATAATTGCCACTTTCGGAAAGTTCAGTCAGCCGAAAGCCGATCGGCAAAACCACTTCCAAATTAGCCAAAGGTCTAGCAATCACCAACTTAGAAACAAACTGCCCGAACTGTTCGGCAGTTTGAGCTCCAGCTTCCACAGCCAAACGCACATCCGAAATTCTGCCCCGGACGATCGCGGTACAGTGACCGGAACCAATTTTTTCGTATCCTACTAAAATCACTCCTGCCGACTTCAGCATCATGTCAGCAGTCCCCACAATAGCCGGAAAACTCTTGGTGGATACCAAACCCAAAGCAGTGTCTTTGAAGTATTCCTGGCGCTGCGATCGCTCTTCGTGACTGTTACGATCTGTTTGTCCGTCCATCTTCTATTACCCTTAGAAACTTCCCAAAATAAAAATTTGTTGATAGTTTATAGTTTCTCAGATGAGAAGACAGACTGCACGAGCTACAAGACACAGATTGCTACGGCAAGGCCTGACAAATTGCTGAGCTACCAATAATATGAGATTACCTATTTATATTTGATCTTTCTGCCTTCAGCATAGCTGCCTTTTGCCGAAATGACGGCTACCCGGAACCGCCCGATAGAGTTTGCCCGTTTTCCTCCGATCGATTAAAAGCTTGTCGGTGCGGAAACAGTGTCCCCAATAGCCGATTGATGTGAGCTTGACCGTAGAGAATAGTCGGCGTTTCCCCTGGTTGGGGCGGATCTGCTGCGGTGGATTCCGGCGGGTCTGGGGCCGTCTCCGGCGCAGTTTGAGGCGGTGTTTCGGGGGGTTGTGGCGGCTCGATCGGCTCGATCGGTCGATCGACTGGTGGCGTAGTGGCTTCGGGGGTTTCTGGTGATGTTGGCGCTGTTTTTGGCGCTGTTGCGGTTGCTTCTGGGGCGACTTGGCGGCTGGTATCTCCCATTAGAGAACCTGCTGGCATAATTTGCATTTTGTCAATACAAGGATTGATTAGGGTGGTCGCGGCGCCAATACAGGCATTTTCCCCGATCGTTCCCGCACCTACCACCAGCACTCCTGCACCAAGAATAACGCCCGCCGCGATTTCCAGAGTACCTTCACGGGCGTGAAGGATAACTCCCATACCGATACAGGCACCGGCAGCGATCGAGATCCGGCTTCCGGGATCTGCTTGCAGGATTGCTCCAGGGGCGATCGCCGCACCCTCATTCACAACTACATCGCCACTCATCAAAATCTGAGAGTTGCTACTTAATTGCAGTGGCGATAAATACATTCAACTTCACCATGAAAGGAGCGATTTTTTTAGATCAAAGGACTTTAAATTATGGGTTTTTTCGACTAATAAATTTAACCATGTCAATCTAAGAAACGATAATTTACTAATACTGAGAAGATTGATGCTTTAACGTTTCCTAGAAAGTTCCAGAAGATTCTAGATTTTGACCAACCCTTCTCAATCGAGCTTTTTAACTATCTCAAATCCAACTTCAATCCGCTTGGATTTCTCCCGTGGGCACCTGTGCGAGGGCTTAACGGGAGAAACAAGCTAATTACCAGGCAAATTAAGGTCGTTGGATAATTTCTTCGAGTACCCGGCGCTTCGCCTTGGAGTCGATGCCCAGCAAACGGACGTACTCGCCACTGTGTTCTTTGAGACAGCTTTCGAGGGCAGAAATCACTTCGGATTCGCGGTTGGATGAGATCGGGGCGCAACTGCTCCAAGAACCGGTGCGGAAACGGCGCGCGTCGGCGTGTTCCGTGCCAATTTTGTAGCCTTGGGAAAGCAGGTTGCGGATTTGGTCGATCGTCTTGCCGGTCAAACTTCCGCTGCTGGCCGAACCAGTCGAAGCTGCTTTGTATCCCGATGTTGCTGCCGGCTTAGCCGATTGAGCAACCGGGCCGTCTGGACGCTGAATAAGTTCTTCAACGACACGCCGCTTAGCTTTCGGGTCAATCCCGATTAAGCGCACGTACTCGCCCGGGTACTGATTCATCACAGATTCCAAAGCGGCGATCGCCTCAGATTCGTTTCTGACTTGCAGCGAAGCCCCGCTTTGCCAAGAACTGGTGCGGAAGCGGCGCGCGTCGGCGTGTTCCGTGCCAATTTTGTAGCCTTGAGCTAGCAAGCCGCGAACCTGAGTCACTGTTTCGGCACTCAATTTTCCGCTTGACACGGAACCGCTATTGTGGTATGAAGCTTGTTGTGCAACTTTACCGTTAGATTGGTGAGTTTTCGCACCGTTAGAACCGTTAGAGCCGTTGTCTCCCGGTCTTTGGACGATTTCTTCTAGTACGCGGCGCTTGGCTTTGGTGTCAATCCCAATCAAGCGGACGTATTCTCCTTGGTGTTCAGCCATGCAAGCTGACAAAGCCGCGATCACTTCTGAGTCACGGGTTGAGGAAATCGGGCCGCAAGTACGCCAAGAACCGGTCCGGAAGCGGCGTGCGTCGGCGTGCTCGGCTCCCACGCTGTATCCTTGAGCTAGTAAATTACGGATGCTATCGGCAAGAGTTGAACTCAATTGGGTGCCGGCATGGGTAGAATATTTGGTTTGAGTCATATTTGGGTTTTTAGTTTGCTCGTTGCGAATTGGTGCTAGACAGGCGATGTTCTCAGCGCAGCGATAACCCGTTCTCAGAGCGTCATTGATGCCGATGACATGGGTCGCAAATTGAATGTCAGAATCTTGAACGTCAGGCAAGCGATCGGCTTGCTTCTGATTAGTGATGATGGCTCCCGAAGGTACGTACTTACCGGGGGGAATCTCCACATCTTTAATTAGTACGTGCATCATGACAATGCAGCCGTTGCCCACTCTGGCATTGAACACCGTGGAGCGAAAGCCGATAAAGCAGTTGTCGCCCACGTAGGCCGGGCCGTGAATTAAACTCATGTGGGTGAGGGAAGTATTTTTCCCCACCCACACAGAATAAGATTTGTCGTCGTCTCCTGTGACTCGGCCTTGTTCTAGGCCGTGAATCACTACTCCGTCTTGAATGTTGCTTCCTTGTCCGATATAAAAAGGAGTACCTTCATCGGCGCGGATAGATGTCCCGGGGGCAATCATCACATTAGAACCGATCTGCACATCCCCAATAATGTTAGAAAAGGAATGTACGAAGGCGGTGTCGTGAATTTTAGGCTCAGCCAAGTTTTTCGACCAAGGCGTCGGGGGAGCCGCAACGTTGCGGACTGCCATAAATTAAGTTCTCCTAAACTGAAAAATCTTTTTGTTAGTTGTTAGTTGTTAGTTGTTAGTTGTTAGTTGTTAGTTGTTAGTTATTTTTCCACTAACTGCTAACTGCTAACGCTTGCAACTAGCCGTACGGGTCGTCTTTTTTACTGTAAATGAGGCGGTTTTCTACATTGACAGTATCTATAATGCCTACTACTAGAGCATCGATCGGACGGTTTTCGCTTCCGGGCGCGATCCGGGCTGCGCTGCCTCGGGTCACTAAAACCCATTCATCTATACCAGCGCCCACACAGTCAGCGGCTACCTCATAGCCGGGAACTGGCGAACCTTCCTCATCGATGAATTGCAGCAGTAGAAATTTCGATCCTCTCAGCGTCGGCTCTTTTTGGGTACTGACAACTGTGCCGAGAACTTTGGCCATTTGCATTTTAGGTAATAGGTAATAGGTAATTGGTAATTGTCATTTTTACAGGGTCACTTGTCTTTTTTTTATTAGTTTTGCTCAGTCCGCTGTCCGCCGTTTAGAGTTATTCGTCTAGTAACTAATGACTCATGACTAATGACTAATGACTAATGACTCATGACTAATGACTCATGACTAATAACCAATATCCCATGCCCACCTCAATTAAAAATTAAAAATGCTAAATCAAAAACATCGCGATTTTTAATTTTTAATTACCAAACGCCCCTAACAGCCGTGAAGCGAAGCTATCCCGTAGGGAATCGCCTATCTTATGATCTGTTGAGAGGGCGAATGCCGCTGACGCCTTCACGGAACTGTTCTACAGCTTCGGTGTAGCGAATCGGCAACACGTACTCTAAGTTTTCGTGAGGGCGGGCGATAATGTGGGTGGACATCACTTGTCCGCCGTTAACGCGCTTCACTGACTCTACTCCGGCTGCGACAGAAGCTTGCACTTCCGAGACATCTCCTCTTACAATGACCGTAACCCGAGCGCTACCGATTTTTTCGTAGCCTACCAAGGTGACGCGGGCTGCTTTGACCATCGCGTCAGCGGCTTCTACCACTGCGGGGAAGCCTAGGGTTTCGATCATGCCAACTGCAATTGCCATTGGTTTTACTCCTGATTGAATATTTGGGGAACTAAACAGTTAATTTTTGACGATCGCACAAATTTTCTTTTAACAAAACTTTTGTGCGCTAAGAACTTAGTAGCCTCGGAACTGTTCTACTGCTTCTGTATATCGAATCGGCAGAACGTATTCTAGGTTTTCGTGGGGGCGAGCGATGATGTGGGTAGAGACGACTTCTCCGCCGTTCACACGCTTGACGGATTCCACTCCTGCTGCGACTGAGGCTTGGACTTCCGACACGTTGCCGCGCACAATTACGGTGACGCGGGCGCTGCCGATTTTTTCATAACCCACAAGGGTAACGCGGGCAGCTTTGACCATAGCATCGGCAGCTTCCACAACAGCGGGAAAACCTTTTGTCTCAATCATTCCCACGGCAATTGACATTTTTGAATCTCCTTTGAGGATGAGCGAAATTACCGTTACAAATCTTTGAGAAATCTAAAAATTTGGACGGGGAGGCCCACATTTTTTAGTAATGCAGTGTAAAGCTTCCTATCCTATAAGAATAGGGGAAGCTGTCCACCTTGACAATATAAACTAACATCATAATGTTTAATAACAAAAATTAAAATTTTTTATGTTACTTAAAATAATTTCATATTTATTTAATAATCTTAATATTTAGAGGGATAGATACCGAGAGCGAGGGGGGATTAAAGTAAGTAAGAATACTCATCAAGTAGAGTTCGGTATGCGAAGCCGGAGCTGATCGCTGGCGGGAAACTAGGGGATTTCAAAATGGGGATCGCAGGGAAATCGGCAAAAAAGGCAGCCTTGGCCCATCGGCAGGCATTTTTTTCTTTGACTGCCTCCTCTGCTCAGCCTATAATTTTGTGTTGAGATAATTATCAGTTTTGATGCTTTCATGTATAGTTAATCTGGACTGCAAATTATTTTGCCACAACTATTACGATCGGGTTTAGTCAAAGTTTTAGGGCCTCGCGCGATCGCCCGCGACTGTTTTTGTATGAAGGCAGCTCGTAATTTGAAGTTTAAGGGATAAATTAAATGACTCAATTTCTCCTCCAAGCCTGTTGGTGGGTACCTTTATATGGCTTAATAGGCGCAATTTTAACTTTGCCGTGGTCTACCGGCACCATTCGCAGAACAGGGCCAAGACCTGCAGCTTACTTCAATTTGCTGATGACGGTGGTGGCTTTCATACACGGATCAGTTATTTTTACAGCGACTTGGGATCAACCGCCTCAACAGTTGCTCGTGCACTGGGTGCAAGCAGCCGATTTAGATTTGTCTTTTGCAATAGAAATCTCCACCGTCAGCGTCGGAGCAATGGAGTTAGTTAGTGTTCTGAGTTTGCTAGCACAAATTTACGCTCTAGGCTACATGGAAAAAGACTGGGCGCTAGCTCGATTTTTTGGGCTGATGGGTTTTTTTGAAGCGGCAATTAGCGGCATTGCCATTAGCGACTCGCTGCTTCTAACTTACGGTTTGTTGGAAGTGCTGACGCTTTCAACTTATTTGCTAGTCGGGTTTTGGTACGCTCAACCGCTGGTAGTAACGGCCGCTAGAGATGCGTTTTTAACCAAGCGTGTAGGAGACGTGCCACTGCTGATGGGAGTAGTGACGCTTTCAACTTTAGCGGGAAGTTTGAATTTTTCCGATTTGGAAACATGGGCGGAAACAGCAACTTTGTCTCCCCTAGTGGCGACTCTTTTAGGTTTGGCTTTAATCTCCGCACCTACGGCCAAGTGCGCTCAATTTCCCTTCCATTTGTGGCTCGACGAGGCGATGGAAGGGCCAAACCCGGCTTCGATTATGCGGAATACGGTAGTTGTGGGCGCTGGGGCTTATGTTTTGATTAAACTTCAGCCTGTTTTAGCGCTGTCGCCCGTGACGGATGCGGTGCTGGTGGTTTTGGGTGCGGTAACGGCTGTTGGCGCTTCCTTGGTGGCGATCGCCCAAATCGACATCAAAAGAGCACTATCGCATTCTACCAGTGCCTCTTTGGGTTTGGTGTTTATCGCCGTGGGGCTAAATCAAGTTGACATTGCTTTGCTGTTGCTGTTCGCGCACTCGATCGCCAAGGGCCTATTATTCATGAGCGTAGGGTCAATTATTACCACAACTAACACTCAAGATTTAACAGAAATGGGTGGGTTGTGGTCGAAGATGCCTGCCACGACTACGGCTTATTTAGTAGGCGCTGCGGGGATGGTAGCCCTGTTGCCTCTGGGCAACTTTTGGGCGATGCGACGCTGGCTCAACGGTTTTTGGACAGTGCCTTTGTGGCTGGTAGTTGTGTTGCTTTTGGTTAACGGTTTGACAGCGCTAAATTTAACTCGCATATTCGGTTTAGTGTTTGCTGGAAAACCGCAGCCGAAAACTCGCAGAGCTCCAGAAGTTGGTTGGCCGATGGCTTTGCCGATGGTAATTTTGACAGTGATGGGGCTATTAGTGCCTTGGATGTTGCAGCGGTGGCAACTATTAATTAGTTGGACTGGGCCTTGGGCGGAAACGGGAGATTTTGATGCTTTAAATTTGCTTTTGAAGACGCTGGATACGCCGCTGTTGTTGTTATCTGGGTTGATGGGCGTTGCGGTTGGGGTGGCGATTTATTGGTACGGGGTTTTACCTCGACCGGTACGGCTGCCGGTGCCGGCGGTGCAGGATTTGTTCGCTTACGATTTTTATATTGATCGAGTTTACCGCTTGACTGTCGTTTGGGCGGTGGCTTTTATTTCTAAAATCAGCGCTTGGACTGATAAGTATGTGGTGGATGGGGCGGTGAATTTGTTCGGTTTTGCCACAATTTTCAGCGGCGAAGGGTTGAAGTACAGCGGCACCGGTCAGTCGCAGTTTTATGTGTTGACTATTGTGGGGGGGGTTGCGGTGTTGCTGGCGTTGATTATTTGGCAGTTTTAAACCGCAGTGGTTGGCAGATGAATTTTTCGGGGTTTGTCTGCTTTTTGTCTGATGTTATTTAATTTTAAACCGCAGATGAGGGCGGATGAACGCAGATGAACGCAGATGATTTTATTCTGGGTTTGTCTGCTTTTTTATCTAATTTTATTCAAAATCGATCGGCCACAATTCTGTCACCGCAACTTCCCAACCGGGCAAAAGTTCGGGAATTGAAATCATGTCGCCGTCTCTCAATACCACTGGCTCTGCTTTCGGAGTGTAAATTGTTACGGTCCGCTTGTCGGGGTCGATTAATATTCCTACTTTTGCTCCGAGTTCGATAAATGATAAAATTTTTTCTCCCAGGGGTTTGAGGCGATCGGACTGAGATTTGATTTCTACAACTAAGTCGGGAACAAGTTCGGCAAAATACCTTTTACTTTGTTTGAGGCGATCGGCTACCACAAACGAAACATCGGGTGCTGTAAGATTTGAATTGGGGAGAATAAACCCGCCGCTGGACTCAAACACTCGTCCGAGTTTGCGCGGTTTGACCCAGTTTAGTAAAAGTCTGACTAACTCTGCCCCAATTTCGCTCGATACAATGTCTGATGGGCCCATAACGATAATCTTCCCGTCTACCAGTTCGAGTTGGTAGTCTAGATGTGCTTCCGAGAGTATACCTTGCAGTTGTTCCAAGTCGGCAACGGTGAGGCGGGTGGAAGGAGAACCGGATTTAATTTGCAAATCTTCTCGATCTGTAAGAGTTGAGGTCATAGGAGGATTCCAGAGACATTTGAATCTATGTTAACAAGAAAATCAGCCGATCGCTTTTTTATTCAGTTGCTTTGCGTTAATGTTAAATATAGCTCTAAATACTGTGTAACAAAGGAAAGTTTTAATTGATGCTCAGTGCTTTAATCTGGATACCAATGTTGGCTGCCGCCCTGATTGGGCTATGGCCCGGTTCAGTGAGTTCTAAAATAGTTCGGAATGTCGCGATCGCCATTGCGGGTATAGCTTTTATTCTATCGGTGATTTTGGCAATTCAGTTTGATGCCAGTACCAGTCAGTTGCAGTTTGCGGAATTCATTCCTTGGATAGATGTTTTGGGATTGAATTACAATCTCGGTGTTGATGGTTTGGCTCTGCCTTTGGTAATTTTAAATACTCTGCTGACAGGGGTAGCTATTTACGCTACGGATGAGTCGATCCGCAGACCTCGACTTTATTATTCTTTGATTCTGTTAATTACTGGCGGCGTAACAGGGGCTTTTTTATCTCAAAATTTGCTGCTATTTTTCCTGTTTTTTGAGGTAGAATTGATTCCGCTTTACCTGTTAATTGCGATTTGGGGAGGCGAGCGCCGGGGTTACGCTGCTACTAAGTTTTTAATCTATACTGCATTTTCGGGAATTGTGCTGCTGGCTGCTTTCTTGGGCACTGGTTGGCTTAGCGGTGCTTCGAGTTTCGATATGGTTGGTGCCGCGGGCGCATCGCATTTGCAAGGAGGATTGCCCTTGCCTTTGGTAAGGCAAATTATTTTGCTGGCAGGGGTGTTGCTGGCTTTTGGAATTAAGATGCCTTTGGTGCCTTTTCATACTTGGCTGCCGGATGCTCACGTAGAAGCTTCGACGCCGGTTTCGGTGCTGCTGGCGGGGGTGCTTTTGAAGCTGGGAACTTATGGGATGCTGCGCTTTGGTTTAGGTTTGTTTCCAGATGCGTGGGCGGTGGCGGCGCCGACTTTGGCGAGTTGGGCGGTGGTGAGTGTGCTTTACGGGGCGAGTTGCGCGATCGCCCAAAAAGATATGAAAAAAATTGTAGCTTATAGTTCGATCGCTCACATGGGCTACATTTTGTTAGCTAGCGCCGCAGCTACTCCGATTAGTATGTTGGGAACTGTTTTGCAAATGGTTAGCCACGGTTTAATTTCGGGGCTGCTATTTTTGAGTGTCGGCGTTGTTTACAAAAAATCCGGCACGCGCAACATCGATGTGCTCAAAGGTTTGTTCAATCCCGATCGCGGTTTGCCGATGATTGGCAGTTTAATGATCCTCGGCGTGATGGCAAGTGCCGGGATTCCGGGTTTGGCTGGATTTATTGCTGAATTTTTGATATTCCGGGGCAGTTTGCCAGTGTTTCCGGTGCAAACTTTGCTCTGCATGATCGGCACTGGTTTAACTTCAGTTTACTTTTTAATTATGGTCAACCGCGCCTTTTTCGGTCGCCTTTCGGATGTGGTGGTAAATTTGCCACAAGTCCGCTGGCGCGATCGCATTCCTTCGCTGGTTTTAGCAATAATTATTGCAATCATGGGAGTGCAGCCGGGAGTTTTAGTTGCTTTGAGCGAAAAAACTGCGATCGGAATGGTAGCTAATGTGCCACCCCAAGTTAAAGTGATTGCTCAAAACTTGAAATAAAATATGACCTAGGTTCGTAGCATCGGACTTTAGTCCTATGGCAGTTTTCAATCCCATGAAATACAGCAGACGGCTGTAGGGACACGGCACTGCCGTGTCCCTACCTATTCAATTCATCAGTGTATCCGTGTTCAAATCCGTGTCGTGCCTTCCTTCAGTTAAGGTTAAATAAAAATGAAAAGTACCGTATTAAAACCCTCTTCCCATCCCCTAGCCGCATACATTGACCTCTTAGAATCAGGCAAAGCTTTACTGCCTGATTCTACGGAAAATGTAGTTGAAGTTATCGGCGTGCTGAAAAGTTATGGTATTGTTTTAGATGCCTATTCTCGCAATCTCAATTATATTGCAGAAGAACAGTTTTTAGTGCTTTTTCCGTTTTTTAAATATTTCAACGGAGATGTGAATCTGCCCAAATTAATGCGCTATTTGTGGCACGATCGCATTAATTTTGAGTATGCTGAGTATGTTATGAAAACTATGCTGTGGCACGGCGGCGGGGGTTTTGACAGTTATTTGGATTCCCCGGAATTTAGCAGTTTGGTCGAAAAGGCGATCGCGGCTAAACTGAAAGGCAATTTTTTCATGCAGGGACTCAACAAAGCATTTCCTGATTTTTTGCCGGAACAAGTGCGGATGCTGGCTTACTACACCGGTCTCGGTCAGTTTTGGCGGGTCATGAGCGATTTGTTTATTGATTTGTCCGATTGCTACGAAGCCGGTAAAATTAAGTCGATCGCAGAAGTAGTTGATTTTATCTTAGCAGGTTTGGTTAGCGCCGCTAATTTGCCAATTACCTACAGCGTCAAGATTGGCGGTCAAGTCTACGATATCATTCCGGCATCGGCTAACTTGACATTTTTACCAGATGTAGCAGTGCCTTATGTAGAATCAATTTTCTTTCGGGGAACAGCTTTTTTTGGCACAGTTTCCTACAACGCTCAAGCTCATCAAATCCCGGAAGAACAAAGAGAATTTGCCTACGGGGCTTTGTTTGCTGATCCTTTACCTATTGGAGGTGCAGGGATTCCGCCAACTCAATTGATGCAAGATATGCGTCATTATTTGCCGGAGTATTTGCACGAAGTTTATCGCACTAGCTGTCGGGGTGAAGACGATGTGCGGGTGCAAATTTGCCAAAGTTTTCAGAAGTCGATGTTTTGCGTGACGACGGCGACTATTTTGGGTTTAGCACCTCATCCCATGAATACCTCCGATCCAGAGGAAAAAAAGGCTAATCGAGCTTATTTGGAAGGTTGGATGGATCGATTTGGGAATTCTCGCTTGGATTGGGCAAATCAGCCAACTAACCGGGCTTGTCAGTTGTTCCCCGAACGGTAGAAGGGCGACTGGTTTTTAGGGCGCAATGTCTCTCGGAGTTGCAAGAATATTACCTGAAGAAAGCAATTGCTTACTTTTGGATACCGAAAGATCATCCGGGCGATCGCAATTATCTCACGTCCCGTAAAATAGCCGTTATCAGGCAAGTAGTGAAAACTTCAGTCCACAGACTTTTATGAGGACTGAAGTCCTCAGTACCAAACAATTTTATAGTCATTTGATCGGACTTAATATGACCTGATAAATTGTTTGTTTTCGACTCATTGTGATTGCTTTTATCATAGTTATATCCGCTAACGATTAGACTGGTAATGACCGGATCAAGCACTTCTTATTTCCCAACTATCTAAATTCGGACGAGAAGACTCAGGCCGTGAGAGTCCGTGCCACAAGTTCCCAGCAAACCATAAGTTTCTGCTAATTCTTTGACTAAAGCAGTTTGTTTGGGACTCGGTTTCCAAGGATTGGGATTACCGTAAGCATAGTAAATTTCTACACCGTCAATGCCGAAATGGGCTGCTTCTGGGATTAGTTTATCTGCACTCGATCGATACCTGCAAGGATGTGCGAGAACTGCTAAACCTCCTGCTTCATGAATAGCTTCAATTACCCTAGCTGCTGAATAACAATAAGTGCCTTCTGTACTTTTACCTCGTAGGTATGGTTGGAGACTGGGATGTTGCGGATCAAAGGCGTAACCGAGAATGTGTACCTCATTGTTAAGCAATTCGGCATTAATTTCAGCGCCTGTCCAGAGACTAGGTGCTTCGCTATTTTTGTCGGGATGGTTTAATTTCCAATTATCCAGCCAAATTTGAGCTTTAACGTAGCCTTGGGTGCTGTGGTGGTCGGTGATAGCTAAGCCTTTGAGACCTCCGGCTATGGCTTGTTCCATCAATTTCTCTGGCTGCAATCGCCCGTCGGAGTAGACTGTGTGCATATGAAAATTATAGGAACCCGGACAGCTATCGGCATCAATTGTCTGAAAGACTTGTTTGAGTGCTGAGATATTCTGGGCTTCTGGTTTGAGACTAGAACTTGTTGGGGCAGCGAGATTGACAGCCATAAGCGTTATTATAAAAAAAACTAACCTTGTTTAATATATCTAATAAATTGATATGTTGCACCTGTGGCAATAGTCTGCTGTGGGATTGAACTATCTGGCGGATTGTTGCGTTCGGCACAAGATATCAATTCACTCGCACATCTTGCACAATTCTTTATCCAGAATTTTATGGTCGGGTGGGGGTCGGTTTATGAGATTATTGCTTTCAGGCAATTTATAGTTGGTAAAACTCGCCTCTACAGGTTTGGGGAGAATGCCGCAAGATATCAATTTACTCGCACCTATTGCATCATTCTCAGCAACAGGCTTTCGGGCCTGTTCCACAAAGAGTAAATTTTATTGTGGAGTGGGCATCCTGCCCACGCTTAAAAGGTTTGTGGAAAATGCCACCAGATATAGCAATCCTCGCATCATTTGTGAATTTCTTACTCCCTCCCCTTGATAAGGGGAGGGTTGGGGTGGGGTAAAAAGTTTACAACTCCTGCAAGGATTGCTATATCAATTCAATCGCACTTTAAACCTGCGGCTGCGGCTGTGGAAAATTCGATCGGCACAAATGTAACTCCAAACTGTTCTCTAGAACACGGTACAATATGCGCCACTCGTTTAGGAGGGTTTTTCCGATTTCCAGTCTTCGGGTCAAACTCAATTATACCGGAGGCTCCTTCGGCTTTAAAGTTGGGATCGGCTAAGGTTTTTTGCATTCCTTCGCGGCTGGGTTCTGGCTGCATTTCGAGGGCTTTAATCAGCGTCCGGGCGGCATCGTAGGTTAAAGCCGATCGAGTATTGACCGGGCCTCCCCACAATTTTTCAGCGTTTTGCGGAAATTTTTTGTCAAAACTTATTAACGGATGCCAAAACACAGATATGCCCAGTTTTTCAACAGACTTTAGCTCTTTTGCTACTTCTAACGTTCTCGGCTCGTACAGAGTCCAGGGCCCGACCATCCAATTGCGATCGCCATTAGCTTTAATCATTGCGATCGCATTTTCCAGGGAATTAGTGACTTGACCGTCCGGAATAACAAGTAAGGCTGTTTTTCCGGCTTTCTCAACTTCTTTGATTGCTGCTTCGGCGTCTAAATTATTTTTAGATAAATCGTAATAATTCCTAATTCTAAAAGTCGAGCCTCCTTTGGCTTCAAATTGCTCTTTGAATTCTTCCCACAAAGAAGCGCTAAACGGACTGTTGGGATTGTAAAATACTGCGGCTTTTTTCTCACCGACCAAGAGCAGTTGATTTACTAAAGCTTCAGCTTCTATGCTAGTTGTAGGAGCCGTCCGAAAGAAAAATTTTCTAGGTTTTCTCGTCAGTTCTTCTGTTGTGCTTCCTGGAGAAATGGCGATTAGTTGATTTCGATTGTAAATATCTACGGTTTCTACAGTCATGTCGCTGGTGTAGTGGCCGATAACTGCTAGAATATCGGGCTGAGCGACCAGATAATTAGCCCTTTGAATCGCGTAGGATTTGATATTGCCATCATCAGCAATGATGACTTTGAGACCTTTTCCTTTAATAGCTTTTGGTTGGAGAAAGCCTTGACCGGGAAAATTTTTATTGTTCTCATTTGCAGCCAGAAGACCTAAATTAACTTCGGTTTGAGCTTGAGCAATGCCACGAAGCAGTTCTTCTGCTAAATTTGCGTTGAGGATGCTGCCGTCCTGATTTCTGCGAATAGGAACAACAATTGCGATCGTGTAATATTCTGCATTTATTGCCTTCAGCAGAGCATTGTTGATGTAAATTAAAGTTTCTGGATCTCTGCGGTCTTCCCGCCAGGACTGTTTAAGTAATTTTAAAGCTTCGGGATAATTTGAGTCGGCAAACTCATTGATTCCCCTTTGTTTTGACCACAGGGCGGAGGTTTGCACTAAGAGTTTTTCGCCGGAACTTACACCATCGGCGGAGGGTGTCAGCAACGTTGGTTGCGGGAAAATTCTGGGGATTAGCGGGAAAATTCTGGGGATTAAAAGTACGATCGCCCCAAAAGCCGCAATTCCCGCAACGCCGAACAGCAGCCAGCGAAAGCGCGATCGCAACTTCCGCGAAGTTTTGGGTAATTGGGGCCCTGGGACGATTAAATTCAAGTCTTGCAAAACTTCCTCAACAGACTGGTAGCGGTCTTGGAAGTGGAAGCGCACCATTTTGGTTAAAATATTTGTTAGACCATCGCTAACTGGTTCAGATGTTAAATAATCCCAGATAATTTCGCAATTTTCGGGGTCTTGTGGCAGATTGGTGGGACGCCGCCCGGTGAGGGATTGAATCGCGATAATTCCTACTGCATAAATATCATTGTAGGGTTGCGGGACAGACTGCGGATTGTATTGTTCGGCAGGCATATAACCCCTGGTGCCGATCGCCTGCGATGTGAATATTTCACCAGTAGAGTTAGCGGTAAAAGTGCCGATTTCTTTGACCGCCCCAAAATCAATTAAAACAATTGTTTGATCTGTTTTGCGCCGAATTAAGTTAGAAGGTGTAATATCGCGGTGAATAATATTTTCTTGGTGGACTGATTTTAGTGTTTCCAGAACTTCCCGCAACAAAGCAACAGTTTGTTGCTCATTCCACCGATCGCCCGCAGTGAGTTCTTGACTAAGCGGATGTCCTTCAATATATTCTTGAACTAAGTAAAAATAATCGTTTTCTTCAAAGCTATCGAATAATTCGGGAATGCGCGAGTTTTTGCCGAGACGGCGCAAAGCGCTAGCCTCTCTTTCAAATCGCTTCCTTGCCCTCTCCAAGACGCGCGGATCGTTCGATAGGGGAAAAGGAATTTCCTTAACAACGCATAGAGGATTATTAGGTTTGTTTATTTGTACAGCCGTGTAGGTTCTAGCAAACCCTCCCTCTCCCAACAAAGCGAGAATTTCGTACCTTTCATGTAGGATATGCCCTAAGTTGACACACATAAATCTTCCAACACCTCTTGACAGGCTGCGGCCTTTAATGTTGATTATAAGCTTTTTTGTTGCCCAATACAGCTTGGCAACATATCAAATTCATCTGTGTCTATATCAAAAATACTATAACTCTCAGCAATTGGCAATTCTACATTAGTGAGGAGCGATCGCTAATTATCAATTATCTTTCTGCTAACTTGCTGAGTACAAAAGCAGCTAAAAATCCGCAGACAGTAATTAGTCCGGCAAAATCGTGAGTTTCCTCGAATGCTTCGGGAATCATAGTATCTGAGATCATTGCTAAAATACCCCCTGCTGCTACGGCGGTAGTAGCGGCTATTACTTCTGCAGAAAAGCCACTGAAAACCGTATATCCTAACAATGCTGCGATACCGGAAATAACTGCGATCGCGCCCCAAACTCCAAAAATGTAACCCATCGATCTCCCTGCTTTTTTCATACCGGCGGCGCTGGAGAGCCCTTCGGGAATGTTGGAGAGAAAAATTGCCGCTACTGTCACCCAACTGACAGCGCCTCCAGAAATCATGCTGACGCCAACGACGATCGACTCCGGTATCCCGTCTAACAGCGCGCCGAGGGCGATGGCTAATCCGCCATCGCCTGACTCTGTTTTAGCTGGGTGCAAAGCGCCTGATCGCTTGCGGTGTTTTGCTCCCTGTTGACTCAAAAACCAATTGGCGGCGGTGTAGACAGCAGCACCACCCAAAAAGCCGATCGCCGTCGAGTCGAAACCGCCGCGCTTGTAAGCTTCATCCATCAGTTCAAAGGATAGCGCTGAAATCAGCACACCAGCGCCAAAAGCCATAATTGTCGCGATCGCGCGCTGGGGAATGCTCACAAAGTAACCCACCGCCGCTCCCAGTAGCAGCGCCGAACCCCCCAGTAAACCCCAAAATCCTGCCTGCAACCACACTGGAAACATCAGCTCTACCTCAAAGGAAAATTTTTTATGCGCTCCTAAAAATTAATTATATATAGGACTTACGGATGAGCGCCAGAAACCGGGTTTTTTACCTAATCTGCTAAGTACATTCCTCATAGTTAGAGTCGCTATTTTTCCCCTCAACATTAACTTTTTTACCCCAGGATGCGATTGACTCGAAACCAGAGATAGCCGCAGGCTTCTAACGGAAGAGAAGGCTAATTTTTTTAACTACCATTATTCAATCAATAATAACGATATTTGCTCCTAATCGCCGTCTCCGCCGACGGATATCCTGGCCCACAAATTAGATAAGTAAACCAACCAATCTTTACTGCAATTATGTGAGAAACCACCCGGCTTTTGACTTCGTTTGTGCTGTGTTGGATGTCTAGATAAATTAAGAATGAACTGGCAGCAAGGGATGCGAATAATAAACGTCGATCGCTCAGAAATTTGACTAAAGTTAAGACTGTGAATACCGTCGCAGTTGGTAGCAGCGATCGGAAAAATTATCCCGGTAATTTTAAACTGCATCTGAAAGAACGATTGGCTCCTTCAAATAGTTTTAACCTCGAACGTTTGGGCTGCCTTTGATGCCTCTACAAAGCCAATAAAAGAGCCGTGTAAATTCCAGCACCAAGGACAAATGCCCAAAACCGACTTTCTCGTTCTTCTGGCAATTCTTCTTTGAGGACGTTGAGAACAATTCCTCCGGCTAAAAAAGCAAATAAAACTGCGATCGCAGTTTTTCCAATCTCAGTAGCGCTACCCAACACCCACCCCACGATAATAGCTGCTGCTAGTATCCAGCGTCCGATGCGGTCATAAATATGCTTGTGATGTTGCCGCAAACCAGAGTCGTTCACTGCAAAGTGCAGGGCCATTGCACAAGAAAACAACAGCAGATTCGTAAGGCCCGGTTCTTCCCGATGCAGCAGCAGATAGCCAATCAGAGCGTTGTAAATTGAAAAAGAGGCAATGTGTATCCAAAAAACACCAAGACTGGTTACATCCTCTTCGCCACGCTGACGAGATAAATTGGCCATTTGCTCCAGGCCGTAAAATACAGTCAATCCTAACAAAGCTATTAAATAAACGTGGTGTTCTAGATAGGAAATAACTCCTGCTTCTACTTGCTCTAATACCACTTGGTGCAGATTTAATTCCGGTAAAATATGCACAAAAACGTAAGCTACCGAAACCCCACTTGCTGCTGAAAGCCAGCCACTGCGAGGAATAGAAGCAAACCGCAACTTGCCGCAAAATAAATGTGTCAGCGCTAAACCAATGGCAATCAGCGCGGTTAAAGCTAAAGTATGAGGAGCCGATCGCAAAGCTGCTGTTATTACCATGACTCTGCTCTACCAAATTAATCCTGTCTTAAAGCTTTAATGACTTGGTGATACTGCTCTTGCACATCTTTCTGGTCTTGCTCCTGAGAGATTTGTTCGCGGCTACTATTTAAAATCATCTCCGCCTGACGCCGTAAAGCTTCTCGTTGTTGGAAATTGTGGGTGTAAGTGGCGATGCAAGCTAGAGCTTCCAATAAACGAATTGTTACCGCCACATCTGATTTACTGTACTGGCGAATTTGGTTAAAGGCAGCATCCACTAACCCTTCAAACGTCACTCCCTCAACAATGACGCGCAAATTCTGTTCATCGTCGTAGCGATAGGGCGAGGGAAAATCCCTTTGAGCGAGGCGGGATAATCCGGCGCTGAGTCGATCGATACACCGAATCGCAGTAAACGGATCGTTGATTGCAGGAGAAATCGCACGCAAGGCAATTTCAACTAACTGATCGATTGGAAATTCTACATCTTGATATTCAGTCCGTTCTTTGCCCAGAATAAAAGCATCGTTAATCTGTTGTTTCAGGCTTTGATTAACCTGTTTTTCCGGGACAACCAGCGCTACATCGCTACCCTTGACGATAAACTTTCCCGGTCGAGTTGTAAGACGTACAAGCAGATTGTACTGACGGGCAATTTTCATTAATTCCTTGTCATCGATTGCTTGCAAATAACCCTCGCCAGTGGCTTTGATTGAACTTGCTTCCGAGTCAAAATTTGCCGGAATTTCTCCCACTTGTCGCGAGTTGTTCGCCTTACCTTCTCCGATTTTTCCGGGAAACAGACGATCTAGAGCTTTGTCTAAATCGCCACTAACCTGAGTAATTACATGGGAGGCTTGAATAATGGTTGATGCGTGATGGATAAAGTAAATCAGTACGCCGATACTGGCAATTGCCAATCCGGTACCAACTGTCACCGAGAGTTGGGGTACAAAGAGACTGTATCCTTCTCCTTCTCCATGAATGGTTCGCAGTACGAGTAAACAGTAAATAAACGTGGCAATGAAAGTGCCAAGCACGATTTGATTGCCCGTATCCTGCATAAAATTACGCAGCAATCGGGGACCAAAATTTGAGCTCGCCAACTGAAGCGCCACAATAGTAATGGAAAAAGCTGTAGCAACAACGCTGACCATTGAACCGGCAACCGATGAAAGCACCGCTCGCGCACCATCGGCTCCACCCGTGTAAATCCACCTCCAGTCTGGTGTATTACCTGTGCGGTCAAGTGTCAGCATGGCGATCGCTAAAATCATCGACCCCACCGCCATCAACGTTGGAATAAACCAGTAGCTAGAGTGCAGCGAGTCCCAAAGTTTGCTTAACTTGACATTTTTCATGAGTTGGGGTGGGGTGAAGATTGCCCGTTGCCGTCAGGTTGCGATCGCACTTCAATCAGTTTTTGCAGAGAACCGCTGATGCTGCGGGGTTTAGGAACTTCGCCATTACCAGCGGGCCATCCTTCGCGTTGACGTTGGCGATCGCCATCGGTCTCTTCGGTTTGGTCATGAAACAAAATTTGCTGCGTAGGAAAGGGCAAGTCGATGCCGTTGGCAGTAAGCTTTTCTTTAATCGCAGAAAGTACCTTGTCCCGCGATCGCAGATCGTCCATTCGTCGCGGCGGAGCAATCCACCATCGAGCGCGGATATTGACGGTACTTCCTGCAAGTTCCATCAGCAACACGTCAGGAGCAGGGTCATTCAAAACCTCATCCACACTGTGCATAGCTTCCATCATTAACTGCTTGGCTCGGTGAATATCATCGCCGTAGCCGATACCAACGTCGTATTCCATCCGGCGTTTATCAAAGGCGGTATTCACAGTAACAGAATTGGTGAACAATTCCGCATTGGGAATTACAATCCGGCGACCATCATAGGTTCGGATTGTTGTAGCGCGAGTTTCAATACTTTCTACTGTTCCCTCAAAGTTTTTAAACACAATCTGGTCATCGATTTGGAACGGTTCCGTCAAAAGAATTAGGATACCAGCTAGGAAGTTTTGTAAGATATCGCGAAAGGCAAAACCAATCGCTACCCCGCTAATTCCCAGCAGTTGGACCAAATCGCCTGCTCTAAATGTGGGAATTACAATCGACAAGGCAATAAACAGACCAACCAGAACAGTAATACCCTGCGCTAACCTTCCCAACACCAGTCCCAAATTTCGGGATTGGCGGTGGTTGCGGGTAAGCCGCCTGACCGCTCTCTTAATTGACTGGCCAACAAAGAAAAAGATTCCAAAAACCAGTAACGCTAGTATCATATTAGGCAGCAGGATAATGAAGCCATTGATCATGCTCTCAATCTTGTCCCAGACTCCGGATATTTCTGCTGTCATAAAACTTCCTATTGCATCAGTCGTTATTGATATAGCAATCCTAAATCATTTGTGAATTTCTTACTCCCTCCCCTTGGGTTCGGGGAGGGTTGGGGTGGGGTAAAAAATTTACGACTCCTGCAACGATTGCTATAGTATTAAAATTAGCTAGATCAAACTCTCTCTTAAGGCTGTAGATTACTTTAACGTGAGGCGAATTTAGGACTTACACCGCAACAGTAAATATTGGGGAGGGTTCGTTACGCAGAAAGCTAACGCACCAACAATTTTTTTCAAGTGGATATCGAAGCCACATCTTGACCGTTGAGTTTTTGTCCGATCGCATCCAGTACCCTCTGTTCTGCTTCGGAAACCTCTCCGCGACTTTCGGCAATGCGACGGCATTGAGCTAATAGCGGTACTGCAAAGTCCGGGTTAAGTTGCTCTAACAATGCACCCAATGGTTTGGGGGACTTGATGTTAGCAGCAATCCTTTTGAGAGAATCGGCATTTAATTGCAATGCCTTCAATTCTGGCAGAATATCTTCCCAGTTTTTGTTGGGATAACTTGCCAAAATCATGTGAACCATAATTTGATCCATCCCTGCTTGCTGGGCGATCGCCACATCGAGATATTTCTCACTTTGTTGTTGAATCGCTTGCAGCGTTTCGGTTCCAGGTTCTTCAGTCTCTTCCCTGACTTTGGCTTCGTAAAACTGGCGCGCCGCATATCCCAGCGCATACAGCATCGTCGCATTCGTACTCGCACCAATCATCGCGCCAGCCAGCGGTACGTTGCGTAAAAAGCCCAAACCAGCTTTCATGGCGTTGCTACCGCCTAGCGCTAACCCAAAAATTGCCAAAACCTCGCCTTTTCGGGCTGGCTGTTGCAAATCCATCCCATAAGCGGCGGCAATTTCATAAACCATTTCGGTTTGAATCGCAGTAGTCGCCGCTAGATCGATCGCCAGCAGTGCAGCCGCGACACCGGGTAAAATGCTGCTAGCAAATCCGACACCACCGGCGTGGATCGCTTTTTCCACCATAATGCGATGGGCAATTTCGCTGGGATATTCATTGGGATACTTTTCTTGGAGTTCCTTGACTTGAGCTTCGGCTTTAGCTAAGTCGATGCGATCGCTGACTCCAACTAACCAATCAAGCCTGAGTACCCCTGCCACTTGTTTAACAAAGGGAAGATTGCCAACATAAGTTACCGCATCTCCGGTTCCTTGCGTCGCTTGTCCAATCAATCGATAAGTTTGTTTAGCAACAGCTTCCCCCAAATAAACTGCTGTGTCAACAACCGCTTTGCCTGTATTCAGTGCAGATTCTGTTGTCTGGGCAATGAAATTTAACAAATCAGACTTGTGCTGTGAATTAGTTTCTTTTTTTGGGTTTGATTGGTCATCCATCACTGTTTTTTCAATTAACTACAATACGCCAGGTTTTCTGCTTGGACGTAGCCTCTCAGAGGCACTGTAATGGGCACCCAACCATCCGTTCCTATACTTTCAATCGTCACTCTTCGTCCATTCGCGACGACTCCAAGGCTTTCCCCATCAGTCGAAGGTGCTTGATGTACGTTAATTCCTCTGGCGGCTGCAACTTGGCGGCAGTTAGTAGGAGGGGGGGCGGTTACGGCTTCACACGCTCCGAGAAAACCACCAGATACGTAGCCTTGTATCGGGGCTGTAATTGGTACCCAGCCATTCTCACCAAGACTTTGGATCGTCACATTTCGCGCGGACTCGATGATGCCAACCGCTTCGCTGTTAGCCCTCGGTTGTCGCCGAACATTAAGACCATTCCTCGCAATAACCTGGCGACAGCTATCCGGTACTTGCGCTAGTAAAGATTCACCTTGAATCTGCATTTTATTTGTATTAGCGGCGAAGGAGGGAGCAACTAAAACCGTTGCCGTTAACAAAATCAAACTTGTTAACCTTGTATATTTTTGCCATATCCTCTGCTCTTGCATCGCTTTATCTCCTTTTCAATCTCTATGCCAAAACCTTAGAAAAGGTTTTTAGCTCGTTCATCTTCTCCAAGAAAGGATGAATCATCATCACAATGGTATAAAATCATTCGACTCGCTGCTGTGCTTGTTGAATTTTCTGGTTTTATAATCGCTAATCAAGCATAAACGCGAGGTTTGCGAGCGCCAAGAGCAGCACCACTCATTGCCGCTGCCAAACTCAGCAAAGAGCCAAGTAGAAATGACCAAGTAGCTTTAGCTGTATTACCAGCTATATCGCGGACTTGATTTGGGTCTACATTCGGCGCTTGATTCGGTATATTAACGCCGCCCTGTTGTACTTGATTAGCAATTTCTCCCGCATTAGCAGCGGCAGCACCAACAGCACCCGATATCCCGCTTGCTAATAACCAAGCACTAAGTGCTAATGTAGTTCCCCAAAGAATTGCTGCATTCAAAAATGCTGTTTTCTTGGTCATAGGGCCGCAGCTTTGAGCCATCACCCAACCGCCCAAAAATAGGGAAATCAGCAAACTGATAATCGACCAAATTACTACCCCAAGACCAACGGAACCTGCATCTGCGCCTGTTGCACCGACGCTTAATCCGATCGCCATTGCCAAAGCGCTTAAAATTAGTTGAGTACCCAGAGCGATCGCAATTCCTGCCAAAATTGGCCCCCACCTCACTTGATCGTGGTAATCCACCAGCGGATTGACGATTGTAGGCTCAGTGAGTGGATTGCCCGATCGATCTGGATAAGTCATAAAAGATTAACCCCTGCGTTAAGTCATTTTTTTTCTTGAAGGTAATTTAATTTTACTTAATCATCATTACCAGAATATCTACCGATGGGCATAATATTTTTAAGTTAAAAACTTTAAATACCAAAAGTAGTAACTTCGCTTAGAAAATCGAAACTTCCTTTAAAAAAAACCAGCAGCTCGTTTAGAGATGCCCTTAATTTTGTAGGATATCCCCTAGTTAAGGTGATCGTAAAACCTCATAAATCCTTGTGAGAGTTGCTGGCAGAAACGTTGTAGGTTGGCTCCACCCAACCTACGAATGATTAGATAAATTTACCCCCTTGAGTACAGGAAATATAAATTCATCTACCTAAAGATAGAAAAATATAAAACAATATCGCTATCTTGATGATTTTCAATTTGCTGAATCCTTCATAAGAAGGAAGTATTAGAGCTGATATCTATCTAAAGTAGGTACACAAGTTGATGTAGATAGGTACAGGAAACAACTATGTTACTTTACAAAATTGAGGATTTTAGTCCCAACTACCGCCAAGCCGCTTTTGAGGACGACGATATCAAAGGGCTGGATGTGTATGGCGGAAGTACCGATGATAAAATTGGCACGATCGATACTGTGCTGGTAGATGAGACAGGACGTTGCCGCTATTTTGTGGTAGAGACTGGTTCTTGGATTTTTGACAAAAAAGTTTTACTTCCCATCGCTCTTTGTCGCATTGATTTTAATGGGCGGCGTGTTTACGCTACAGGTTTGCGGAGTAAAGACCAAGTGGAAAAACTACCCAGGTATGAGCATGGGATGGCAGTTGATTACGATTATGAAGAACAAGTGCGGGGTATTTATCGAACTTCAACAGCAGAAGCGTCTGTACCAGTAGAAGCATCATTACCTTTAGAAGCACCTGTTCGAGTTTCTACAACACATTCGGTCTCGCATCAAGCTAGTAATCCTGCTTATGACCGGGATACCTACACTTACGAGCGAGAACCCGAATTGTATCAGATGAACGAACAGGATCATCACAAACTCAAACTCTACGAAGAACGATTAGTTGCAGATAAAACCCGTCGCAAAACAGGCGAGGTAATAATTGGCAAACAAGTTGAAACCAAAAGGGTAAAACTGGAAGTTCCTGTAGAAAAAGAGCGAATTATGATTGAGCACACAACTCCAGAATATGCAGGGAGTCGAGTAACCCCAGATACCGCCTTTAAGCAAGAAGAAATGGCACATTTTGAAATCTACGAAGAAAGTGTGAATATCCAAAAGCAAGCGTTCGTGCGCGAGGAAGTGCAAATCAGAAAAGAAGTTGAGCAAGATACGGTTGAGGCAACAGACACAGTACGTCGCGAAGAGTTAGATGTTGTAAAAACAGAAGGGGAATCGGATATAAAAAAACGTAATCCGCTTTAACTCAGCCAAATAGTCTCGTTAAAAATGTAAAAATCAGGAGGATATTTATCATGTCTGATCGCAGGCATTTACCGTCAATCAGCGTAGCCTTTTTAGCTTTAGCCATTAGTATCAGTGGGACTGGCTTTGTGCTAAGTTCCCAGCAAGTTGCTGCTCAACAAGCTAAATCGAAATTTCCTGATGTCCCGCCGAATTACTGGGCGCGTCCGTTTATTGATTCCTTAGCTGAAAAAGAGATTGTTACCGGATATCTAGACGGAACTTTTAGGCCCAAACAGGCTGTAGATCGGGATGAATTTTCGGCGATGATCCGCCAAGCTTTTAATCGAGCAAGCGTTAGAAAGATACCGAGTGGAAGTTACTTTAAGGATGTGCCTAAAAACTACTGGGCAGAAACTCCGATTCAAGAAGCTTATGAAACGGGATTTATGAATGATTTTCCCGGAAATGAGTTTCGTCCGAAGCAGCCCTTGACTAAGGCACAAGCATTAGTTGTGTTAATGAGGGGTTTAAATATGGATTTCAATCCCCCTGTTGTCAAAATTGATCAAGCTGCTGCAACTCCAGCAAGCCCAACTCCAGTAAATAAACGTCGAATTGCTAGGAACCGTTTGGCATTTCCCCTTGCAGCGACTGTTTTGATGCAGCCGTTATTACCTCTAGTGGCAAGACAGCAGCCTGCGGCTGCGCCCGCACCTAAATCGGCTAAGACTGTTCCACCAACAACGACAAAAGCTGCAACTGCGCCTGCTAAAAATTCGGCATTAGATTTTCTCAATTCGTATTATAAAGATGCCGAGAAACTTCCTAAATATGCGGTTGAACCCGTGGCAGCAGCGACAAAGGCAAAGATAGTGGTCAACTATCCAGATCCCAGAGTTCTTAATCCGAACGAGTTGCTGAGTCGGGGTAGTGCTACTGCCCTAATTCATCAAGCTTTGGTCAATCAAGGTCAGATAGAACCGCTTCCAGACAAGAACGCTGCTAAGTACATTCCTAACAGTCCACGTCGCTAGTTCTTCCCTCAAAATTAACTTTTTTTACCCTAGAATTCTATTGACTCGAAACCAGCGATAACCGTAGGCTTCTAAAGAAATAGAGAGCGAGTCGGCATCGAGAGATTCATAGAGCCGATCGCCAAATAAATCGCACAGATCGCTGTATTCGTGAGATTTGAGCGTAGCGGTACAAGGTTTGTCGGCTAGATTGTGGACAGCAATCACCGTCCTGCCTTGCCAGTCGCAGCAGTGGGCTAACACCGAGGGAGAGTCGGTTTCCAGAATGTGCCACTTGCCCCTACCCAACTCAGGACATTGCTTGCGGATGCTGATTGCACGTTCACTCTAGTAATTATCCCGGCTGGGTTTTAGATTTTAGATTTTGGATTTTTGATTTAGGTTTAGGTAATACTGAACTTTCGATCGGGAAAAGCCCACGGTCTCAGCTATTTTTCTCTGACTCAAGCCTTGTTCGCGGAGTTGAATTATTTTGTTTTGTAGCTCTTCATTTTTAGGCTTAGGGCGTACACGTTTAGGGCGCATGGTTACACCACTTTTCTTAAGGCGGAGGTAAATGTAACTTGGGCTAACCTCCCACTCATTAGCAATTTCGTCAATAGTCTTTCCTGCCTCGTAAAGTTCGCGCAATTTTTGATACATCATTTTTTCCCTTTTTATACTTTAGGCGAGACAAGTTCGCGCACCAATTCTTTGAACAGCAGCTTGACTGCTTTGGCCGCCACGCGCGATCGCACAAGTCGCACCGGCCGCCCGCTGAGTTTTTCCGCGTCCATCACTTCACCGAGCCGATCGCCGATGTCGTTAGCCATACGGCAGCGCGTAACCTCAAGCCTAGTAAAAACCCACTGCCAGAGGGCTTTCCGGCACAAGTCACTGCCGCCAACTACTTTAGATTTTTGCAAGTCGCCGCTGCTTTCCTGGGATGGCGCGTAACCCAAAGCCTTGGAGAATCGGCGAAGTGACAAATGCCGTTTAGTCGGTTTGCCCGATCGCCTGCCAGTGCGAATTTTGACATCGGGTTTTCCATCAGCGGCGAGGTAGTTTTCGAGCGGATAAATCTGGCTTAACAGCAGCGCCTCGACTCTGCGGCCAAAACCGAACCGGGCAAAAACTTTGCGGTACGGCAAGAACTGCGGCTCGGCTACTAATTTAGAAAGCTCAAATTCGATCGCCATTTCTTCCCGCTGCAAGTCGCAAATGCGGGCGGCGTGGCGTCGCACTTCATCGGTGATTCCCAGTCCGATCGACCGCTCGTAGAGTAAATCGTATTTTACCGACTGCCGCTGGCTGCAAAGCCAACCCCAAAGCAGCGGTACTTTCTCGCCCGACCGCAGCGATTTAATCAGCGCCGCTTCTGGAAACTGCCACGCTAAATCTTGCCGCGCCCTATTTATGATGGGGCTTTGGACGCGGTTGAGGTGAGCTAGCCGCAGAACTAAGCGGCGGATTTCTACAATTGTGCGATCGCGCATTTGAACAAATCGGCGCGGACTGTTTTGATAATCCCAGCCGTAAATTGCCAGAGCCAGCGCGTCGGCGTCGTCGTCTTTATCCGGTAGCGCCAGGTGATGTTCGCGAAACGAGCGCAATTCCTTGTGACCGACCAGCCGCACTTCTACCCCGGCGCGGGCGAGTTGGGTGCCCCACAAAACCTGATAGTTAACGCCCGTGGGTTCCATTATTGCGATCGTGCTAGCTAGATTTTCCGATCCAATTAGTGCGAGTAACTCATTGATTCCGTGCGCTGTAGCGGCGAATTTGTGGAAGTTGTAGCGGTAGTAAAATTCCTTCGGCTCGTCAATTTTCCCTAAAATCAGGCAAGCGGAAACTGAGGCTTTGCTGATATCTAGCCCTAAAATTTGCAACATTCAATTTTTGTAGGTGAGGTTTCCAAATCTCGCAGCAACAGCTTATGAATCACCCAAAGGCCACAAAACGAGCCTAATTCACTCTTAAAGCTTCTAAGTGCGCGAGATGTAAGCAATTAATTAGGTAGTGGCCGAGCTTATGAACGTGCAAAAGCCCTGACAGCTTGGTTCCATCCGAAAGCCCTAAGCCACAACCCGTTTAATCGGCGGTCGGGTTGGAATCGATCCGCGATTCCCTTAACAAGGGGAATTTCGGCCGCTGATTCCGTGCGGCACTCGTCAGGCGGTTGTGGTGATCGAGTTGGTCGCTACCAGGGCGATGTATGCGTAAAGGTAGTCAATGTTTTGCATTAAAATCGTTGCAAATTCATCTGTTGAGTAAGTTCGTAACAGGTGATTTGCAGCATTGACATACTGATTCAAGCAGCGGTCAGGAGGCTGTTTTTGCAGTAGTCCGCGTGAT
>NZ_JAUBPW010000082.1:0-28907 GCF_036700965.1 Microcoleus sp. Pol8_D6
AAATGCTCAAATCCTTGATATATCTACAGTTGAAAATTTGGTTCTCATTTTTAATTTCCCAGAGTGACAAAAGAGGGATAAACTTCAACTCGCTTGAGCTAACTAAAGTTAAGTTCGGTTAGCTTTGATAAAGCAGTACACGCTGATGCTATCGCAACTCGCAGGTTGGATCGATACGCGGTTGAGATTTCTGAACAGATTTTAACGGTTTGCAGGACTTGGGGTGCTTCGGATGCGTTTGTACTGAAGACTTCAGTTTTCTGATTTGTATGAGGACTTCACTGATCACTACAAACTAAACCGAATTTTTGGCAATCAAAATTCCCAAAAATATGCCATTCCTTCCATGATTCCCCAAGCGCAAACAGAACCTGCTAAATAATGATTTTCAGTGCCGCATTCGCGATGCCATTCTAAGAGTTCTGACAGAGCATTAGCGACGATTACTCCCCGGACATCCTGGTCAAACATACTGATATCATTGCCAGAATTACCGCAAACTAATGTTGCCTCAGATGCAATTTGTAGACGCTTTTGTAAATAAACAAGGGCATTGCCTTTATTGCTAGTTTGTGGTAAAATATCTACATTACTATTGCTGCTAAAAATGATTTGAGCTGGCAGTCCCGATTCAGTTAACTTTTGCTGCAAAGCCTGGACAGTCGAGCTATTTTCTGCTCCTGGTTCCAAACAATAACTGATTTTCCAAGGATTTTGTTCTTTTAGGGATTGGGGTTTGAGCTGGGAAAACTGCTGCGCTAAAGAGGCGATCGCCATTTTATCCCAGTCTTGAGAAAGATATTCCGCCCAATCTAAATCGAGGATTGCGTCTTGGTAAATTTCGCTACCTACACCTGCGATCAAATAGTCGGGTGATAGCAGTTGCTTTTGGGCAATTAATTCGCAAGTTGAAGCATAAGAACGCCCGGTAGCGTAAACCAAACAAATTTGCGATCGGTGTGATTGCAAGCGCTGGTTTAAAACTTGAGTTGCTTCGTCATCTCCGACTAGCGTGTTGTCTAAATCTGTAACTAATAAAAACTTCATTGGGGGAATTAGTCAGGAGTCAGTAGTCTTCAGTCATTAGTGATTGGTAATCGCTCGCTTCCTAAAATAAATTTAACTATTTATAAGAATTTGTTAAACCAAACACATTTATAAGCAAGCTTATCGTTTAAGATTGGCCAAATTTAATTTTCAACAAGTGGTGTGAGTGGTATGGTGAATAATTCAACCTCCGTTAAAGCTTTTTGGCTGTCTTTCTTGATTTCTGGTGCTGCAGTGCCTTTGGGGCCGATCTCCGCAACAGCTCAAATTCAGGATACCTCAACTCCAGAAGTTGCGCTAGAAGCGAGTGCCCTCCCTACGGCTACCCCAGACGCAGCGCTTGCAGCAGGTAAGATTGAGATACCGCAGTTAGCGGTGATCACCGCAGAGGCTAACTCAGGAGTCGATCGCGCTTTACCCGAAACAGATGCAGCTTGGGTAAATAGCGCTTTACCCGAAACAGATATAGCAAAAGTCGATCGCGCTTTACCCGACACAGATGCAGCAAAAGTCGATCACGCTTTACCCGAAACAGATGCAGCTTGGGTAAATAGCGCTTTACCTGAAACAGATATAGCAAAAGTCGATCGCGCTTTACCCGAAACAGATGCAGCAAAAGTCGATCACGCTTTACCCGAAACAGATGCAGCAAAAGTCGATCACGCTTTACCCGAAACAGATGCAGCAAAAGTCGATCACGCAACAACAACCCCAGAAATAACGGAGGCAATTGGCGAATTGCCCCCACAGAAGTTAGAAATTGCAAACTCTCCTCAGTCTCAACAAGTTGCTGAAGCCAGCAAAGTTGACGACATCAGCAGCGAGACGGGCAGCGCTGATGACCTCAGCATACAAGAAGACGCAGCACAAGTCACCTCTGTTTCCCAACTCTCCGACGTGCGGCCGACAGATTGGGCTTTTCAAGCCTTGCAATCCCTAGTAGAAAGATACGGCTGCATTGCGGGATATCCAGACGGGACATTCCGAGGCAATCGAGCCATGACTCGCTACGAATTTGCTGCCGGATTAAACGCTTGCTTGGATCAAATCACCAAACAAATTGGCGGTTCTACTGGTAATTTAGTCAAGCGAGAAGATTTACTTGCTTTGCAAAGATTGCAAGAAGAATTTGCAGCAGAATTAGCTACATTGCGCGGTAGAGTAGATGCTTTAGAAGCCCGCACTGCCGAATTGGAGGCCAACCAATTTTCCACGACAACTAAACTAAACGGATTTGCTTGGTTTAACCTGACTGGAGCTTTTGCGGGCGATCGAGTCCGAGTTGAAGCAACAAATGGAAATGCTGCTCCGCTCGATCGAGTAGCCGGACGCGATCCTGTCACCAACAGACCAATTGTGCAGAGAGTGGACGATGATCCAGAAATCACTTTCAGTCAGTTAGTTTGGTTGACTCTCACTACTTCCTTTACAGGGAAAGACGAATTGATTACACAGCTAGCTGTAGGTAACGGCAATTCCCCAGCCAACCAGTATACTTCAACGGGTTTTTTCAATACATTCGGCACTCCTTTTCTCGATCAAACTGCCGGAGCAAATCCCAATGAAGTTATCCTGCGGGAACTTTCCTATCGGTTCCCTGTTAGCAACAGCTTGCAAGTAGTAGTGGGGCCGCGGATTAATTTTTACCGCTACTTTGACAACAATAAATTTAACTTTTTCGTAGACGGTGCGAGCAGCTTTAATTCTAACAACAGCCCTTTGTTAAGCGCTACCCGACGCGGTGCCGGTGCTGTGGTTTTGTGGGATATCGGTCGCGCATTGAAACTGCGTTTTGGCTACTTGGGCGAGAGTACGGAATTTTTGCCCACTTCCGTATTTAATTCCGCTTCCAATCCGTCTCAAGGATTGTTTGATGGGACAAATACGACTACAGCAGAATTAACATTCAGTCCGAGCAATCGGACTAATTTGCGCTTTTTGTACAGTCGTTCCAACATCCAGCAAATCGGTGGCTTAATTGGATCTCCCAACAGCAAGCCGTTAAACGGTGTGGCAGATGACGGTTTTGGTGGCCGCCTGGGGAATGCGACTGCGAATACTTATAGTTTCAATTTCGATTGGTCAGTCACTGGCGGTTTTGGTCTTTTCGGCCGTTACGGCTACGCCGAAACCAATATATTTCCCAAGACTAACCGACCCGACGGCACGATCAAAAATCAATCTTATCAGTTAGGACTTGCATTTCCCGATTTGTTTAAAGAAGGAGCTTTGCTTACGGTGTCATATTTAGTACCTTTTGACTTTACTGGCGGTCGGAGATTTCTGATTTCTGGCGGGGGTAACGGTGGCACGCAGTACGAAATTGAGGCAACTTATTATTTTCCTCTCACCGACCATGTTTCGATCGTGCCGGCATTTTATGCGATCGGCAATCCCAACAATTTCGATAACAACCCGACAATTTTTGTGGGCAATTTGCGGACGCAGTTTAGTTTTTAAGTAAGTTAGGGCTGATATCATTTCCGGTTACACTCATACATGATGTTGAATGTTGACTGTTGACGGTTGACGCCGTGAACAGTCAACCGTCAACAGTCAACATTCAACTCGAATTTACTATTCCGATGCTAACGGATTTGATATGAGTTGAACATAATTATATAGCAATCCTCAATGAGTCGTAAATTTTTTACCCCACCCTAACCCTCCCCGAACCCGCGGAGAGGAAGTAAGAAATTCACAAATGATGCGAGGATTGCTATATCCTGATTAGCCTCGTCCTGATGTCAACGAATTGGAATTTCGATGATAAATTCAGTGCCTTTACCGGGTTCCGAGTGACACTGCAATTTCCCGTTGTGTTTTTCAACGACAATTTGGTGTGAAATTGATAAACCTAAACCTGTGCCTTTACCTACAGGTTTTGTGGTAAAAAACGGGTCAAATAAACGCACGATATGATCTTCGGGAATGCCCTGACCGTTGTCTTTAATCCGAATTAAAATGCTCTTGTCATCAATCGTTTGAGTTTGAATGGTAATAGTAGGAAAGATAGGAGAATTTGCGATGTCTTTTGCTTGGTTGCAGCTTTCTTCCAAGGCGTCGATCGCATTTGCAAATACATTCATAAAAACCTGATTTAACAGTCCGGGATGACAGTTTATTTGCGGCAGTTCTCCGTATTCTTTAATCACTTTAATGCCCTGCCAGTTGGGTTTGGCTTTCAGTCGGCTGTTCAACATTAACAAGGTACTTTCTAAACCTTCATGAATGTCGGCAGTTTTGATTTTTGCTTCGTCCGCCCGCGAGAAATTTCGGAGAGTTTGAATAATTTCTACAATTCGCTCGCATCCGGTCTGCATCGAATTGAGCAATTTTGGCAGGTCTTTTGCTAGAAATTCTAAGTCTATATCCTCGGCTTGTTGCTGAATTTTTGCTGGGGGATTTGGGTACTCTTCTTGATACACCTGTACGATTTCTAATAAGTCTAGAACGTAGCCTCGGACGTGGCAGAGGTTGCCGGCGACAAAGCCAACTGGGTTGTTAATTTCGTGGGCAATTCCTGCTAGCACTTGTCCGAGGGAAGACATTTTTTCGGTTTGTACTAACTGCATTTGAGTTTGCTGTAATTCGCGCAAAGCTGTTTGCAATTCTTGGGATTTTTGCCGGTCGCGCGAGGCGGCGGCGGCCCGTTCTTCCTCAACTCCGATCGCCCCAGCAATAATTCCGATCAACTTGCAGTCGGCTTCTGTGGGCGCGATCGACTCAGTGTAGAGAACGCACATCGCACCCACATAATTGTCGCCCAGCCGCACTGCTTGTCCCAGATAGCTTCGCAGTTGGTAGCGGATGACAGCGGGATCGATTTTGCCGTAGATCGTGTTCTGCAAGTCGAGAATGGCAACAGCCCGATCGCTTCCTTTGCTGCATACGTCGGTGCAGATGTGGCCCTCGGCGCGATCGACCAGCGGGTAGTCCGGCGGCGCTTGCCAAGTCGCGATCGCTTGCAGCAGTCCGCCACCGACGTGGCTGTAGATGGCGCAGCTTCCGCCCAAAAGCTCGCCGGCTAAGGATGTCAGGCGCTGGATGTTGTCAGCGGCGTCGGTGGTGAATCCCAAAAAGCACTCGTTGATTTTGCTGAGGCGGTACTCTGCTTGCCTGCGCGCCGTCATGTCGCGGGAGTTGATCACAATTCCGTTCACAGCGGGGTCTGCTAGCAAGTTGATGCCCACACCTTCGAGAAAACACCAAGAACCGTCAGCGCGCCGGAACCGACCTTCTAGGGCGATCGGATCGCCTGGATTTGCGATCATTTTTTCGCCGTCGGACATCAGCGAGGGAAGGTCGTCAGGGTGGATTAAATCGAGAGCAATTTGACCGGCGAGTTCCTCTGGTTCGTAGCCCAAAACTCTTACTACAGAAGGGCTTTCGTAAACAATGCTACCGCTGGCGTCGAGAATAGTAATGATGTCGGAACTGTTGAGAATTAGCGATCGCCACTTAGCCTCATTTTGGAACAAAGCTGACTCGGCTTGTTTGCGATCGGTAATATCCTCTACCATTTGCAAAAGAAACTGTGGCGTTCCCTGACTGCTGTCGATGACAGAGGCGCTGAGGCGTCCCCACCTGATGCTGCCATCTTGGCGGAGGTAGCGCTTCTCGATTTGGTAAGCTTCGCGGGAGCCCGCGGCCAACTGTTGGCACAACTCCCGCGAAGCTTGTACGTCTTCCGGGTGCGTGCATTCGTCCAGGCCCACACCCCGCAGTTGAGCTTCCGAGCTTCCCAGCATAGCTTGAAATGCCGGATTAGTGGCGATCGCAACACCTTCGAGGGTAGCCACTACCATGCCGATCGCAGCGCGTTCAAAAATTGCCCGAAACCGCTGTTCGCTGTCTCGCAAAGCTGCATCCGCTGCCACTTCCTGGGTGATGTCCCGCCCCGCCACTGCCAAACCTTTGCGCGAACCGTCGGGGTTGAACAGCGGCACTTTCCGCACTTCAAACAAATTGCTGCCGCCTGTGGGCAAGGGGACAATTTGGCGGCTGGAGGTGAGAGTGCCTGCTTGCCAGGTGGTTTCGTCGGTTTCCTGCCAAGTTAGCAGGATGTCTCTGACTCTGGGATCGGCGGCGGCAGCGAGTTCGGCAGTAGTTTTGCCCTGGTAGTCTGCGGTTTCCCAGCCCAAAAGTTGGAGGGCGCAGTCGTTGGCAATCAGCCAGCGCCCCTCGCTGTCTGTGAGGTTGATCGCGTCGGGGACGGCGTTAATTGCGGTTTTCAACCAGTATTCTTGATTTCGCAGGGCTGCTTCGGCGCGCTTGCGATCGGCGATTTCGGCCACGGTTCCTTCGTAGTAAAGGATTTCTCCGCCTGCGTCGCGGACTTCGCGCACGTTTTCCGAGATCCAGGTAGTGCTGCCGTCTTGGCGGCGGACGCAGGACTCAAACTCTTTCAGGGAGCCGTTTTTGCTGATTTCTGCCATGAATGAAGCGCGGCGGGTGCGATCGGCGTAAATGTTTTTTGCCGAACATTTTGCGATCAATTCTGACGGGGAATCGTAGCCGTACATTCGGGCTAGTGCGGGGTTGGCGCTGAGGTAGCGCCCGTCTGGGGCGGTTTGAAATATGCCTTCGGTGGCGTTTTCAAAGATGCTGCGGTATTTTGCCTCGGCTTCTTTGAGGGCTTCTTCTGCTTGGAAGCGATCGGTGATATCAGATTGAACGCCGATGAAGTGGGTAACGAGCCCGCTGCTGTCGCGCACCGGCGAGATAGTGAGTTCGTTCCAGAAGGGGGTCCCGTCTTTGCGGTAGTTTTTCAGAACTACTTTGCAGTCGTGTTGTTCTTTCAGGGCCGCGCGGATTTGATCGACGGCAGCGCGATCGGTATCCGGGCCTTGCAGGAAGCGGCAGTTCTGCCCGATTATTTCGCTGCGATTGTAGCCTGTAATCCGCTCGAAAGCCCCGTTGCAGTAGACTATAGGCCTGTCCGGCCGGGTAGCGTCCGCGATCGCGATGCCGTTGCTGGTAGCTGCCAGGGCGCGATCGTACAGCCTCCATACTTCTTCTATTAAATTCGGTGTGCCGCCAGTACGAGTCGGCGATAGCGTTTCAGAAGGAATGCTTATATCTATCTGCATGAGTTTCTATAAATTGAGTTTATTGTAGATACCGACTGCCAGCACACCCTAGATTTTAACAGAATTGACTGTTTTCCGAAGGCAGAAGTTAAAAGGCTATCCTGCAGAATTTTGGCGGTCAATCCTACCTATAAAAAATCTGGCTTCCCTCGTTTTTTTCCTATTTGCTTCTGCCTTGTGCCTTCTACCTTCAAAGGAATCATAATTGTTAATTTATAATAGCTGTTCCAGGGATCACTCTATCTTTGGTATGGTTTGCTTGGCAGAGTTTGGGCGGATTACAAGTTCGGAAATTTATTTTTTCAATTAAATAAAAACTTACTCATCCGGCTGTACTAAAAAAAAATTAATTAAATACTTTATAGTTAAATGATTCAGACTATTCTCTCAAACAAACCGAGGAAAAATTAATTTTGAACGAACCCAGCAAGTTCTGAAATATCGTCGATCGCGAAAGTTGGTTCTAGGGCGAGACACTGAGCGCGATCGCCATATCCGTAAGCCGCCCAACAAACATCTATCCCAGCATTTTTAGCAAACAGTAGATCAATCGCTGTATCGCCAACCATTAAAATTTGACTGTTATCCAACTCCGGGAACAGCGGTTTAATAATCGAGTGAAAAACAGTCGGATTGGGTTTCGGAATTATTTGTCCGTTATCACCTAATATCAAATCAAAAAAACTGTGAACTCTCAATTTTTTTAGTAATAAATTAACAAAATTAACCTGTTTGTTACTGAAAACTCCCAGGCTCAATCCAGACTGACGTGCCAACAGCAAGACTTGCTTTGTCCCGGTAAATAACTCTACCTGCTTTTCACCTTCAGTCCGATAATAAGAGCGGTAAGTTTCAACCCATTCAGGAATTGCGCTTTCCTCGATCGCCGGATGGAGGATTTTAAAAGAATTTGGTAAATTGATGCCGATCGTACCTATAATAGTATCAGCAGCGGGCGGGGTAATATTGAAAATTTCAAAAGTTTTGGTAAAGCAAAATACAATAGCTTTGTGAGTAATTGCCAAAGTGCCGTCGAAGTCAAAAATAATTAACTTGTACTGACTCATATTCTTTAAAATTTTCTATATAGCAATCTGAGGTTAGCCACGAAATAATAGCATGATTAATCTCTCATTCACCAATTATAAGTATAATTTTTCAACATTCAAGAGGTCAACATGAGTGTCACCGAAAAACCCGAAGCTCTAGCCACAGATTTCCCAGACCACACTCAATTACCAGACTCCGACGCTACTTTTGTGAACAACTTTCAAGAACATCCTCAAAGCATCCTGTTAACAACATCAATCCGACCGATTTGAGACCAAATTCATCCCGACGGACAATACTGCATCAGTCAAGATTCCGGTATTTACTGGCGAGTGGCCCGGCCCCCCGGAACCGCCCGAAAGAGGAGCCGAAGCACCTGATTGGTTTTACGTGCTCGACGTGCCGCCAACTCTCGACGGAAATATGCGGCGTTCCTATGTGATGTGGAAAGAATTAATGCCGCCGTTAATCATACTATAATTTGTCTCTGGAGATGGCCGCGAAGAAAGAGATCAAACTCCTAAACAAGGCAAATTTTGGATTTACGAGCGGATTATTAGACCTGCTTTTTACGGAATTTATGAAGTCAAAAAAGCCCAAATAGAATGCTATCATTTGGTGGAAGATAGATTTGAGTTAATGTCAGAAAATCAGCGCGGACATTACCAAATCGAGCCAATGGGATTGGAATTAGGCATTTGGCAAGGAAGTTATCAGGGCGTAGAACTGCCTTGGATGCGCTGGTGGGATGCTGAGGGGAATTTGCTGCTGGCTGCCGATGAAAGAGCCGAACAAGCGGAATTTGCAGTCTAAAAAGCGCAGTCAGAAGCAGAACAAGAACGGCAAAAGCGAATAGAAGCCGAGCAGCGAATTCAAGCTTTAGAAGCGCGTTTGCGAGAGCTAGAATGAGGCTACAATCCGAATCAAGAGGGCGGGTTTATTAAAATATTGGTGTGAGAGAATTAAATGGCTGGTAAAATCCGCCCCTGCCACATATTTTTTGTCGTTTACGCAGATATTTTTTTCTTTTCTCCGGTTTGTCGTATGGGAATTTTAAAAATTACCACTTCTAATCCAGAAGCTGCTTGTATTATTTGATAAGTATTTTGTAGCTTTGTGTAAGTCCTATGGCACTAATTGTTCAGAAATATGGCGGAACCTCGGTTGGCACAGTCGATCGCATTTTGGAAGTAGCCCGACGAGTAGTAAAAACAGCACAGCTCGGCAACTCTCTCGTTGTGGTACTTTCAGCGATGGGCAAAACCACCGACGGTTTAGTTAAACTCGCCAAGGAAATTTCCGCAAATCCCAACAAGCGGGAAATGGATATGTTGCTTTCCACTGGAGAACAAGTCTCGATCGCACTTTTGAGCATGGCATTGCAGGAAATGGGACAGCCCGCAATTTCCCTCACAGGCGCCCAAGTCGGCATTGTCACCGAAGCCGCCCACACCCGCGCCCGGATTTTGCGAATCGATCCAAATCGGCTGGAGAGTCAGTTAAAAAGCGGTAAAGTCGTTGTGGTTGCGGGTTTCCAAGGTATCGCCGATGCCGGAGAATTGGAAATTACCACCTTGGGCCGTGGCGGTTCCGACACAACAGCAGTTGCCCTCGCTGCAGCCCTGCGGGCCGACAGGTGCGAAATTTATACCGACGTGCCCGGAATTCTGACTACAGATCCGCGCTTGGTTGCCGACGCCCAATTAATGGACGAAATCACTTGCGACGAAATGCTGGAATTGGCGAGTTTGGGCGCAAAAGTCCTGCACCCGCGCGCGGTAGAAATTGCCAAGAATTACGGCGTGCCGCTGGTAGTGCTTTCTAGCTGGAGTGACGCCCCCGGTACGCGGGTAGTGTCCCCACCCCCGCAACCCCGTCCTTTGGAGGGCTTGGAACTCGCAAAAGCGGTGGATGCGGTGGAATTTGACTTAGATCAGGCGGGGGTGTCGCTGCTGCGTTTGCCCGATCGCCCCGGCGTAGCTGCGCGGTTGTTTGGTGCGATCGCCCAACAAAACCTCGATGTAGACTTAATTATCCAGTCAATTCATGAAGGAAATACTAACGATATTGCCTTCACAGTGACGCGAAAATCTCTGCAACAAGCTACTGCGGTTGCAGATGCAATTATCCCCACCCTCGGCAAGAATTCTCGCCCAGAATTGGGAGAACCGGAAGTGAAAGCAGAAGAGCGGCCCATAGCTAAAGTTAGCATTGCGGGTGCGGGAATGATCGGTCGTCCGAGGGTAGCGGCGCAGATGTTTAAGACTTTAGCGGATGCGGGAATTAACATTCAAATGATTTCTACATCCGAGGTGAAAGTTAGTTGTGCCATCGATGCCGAAGATTGCGATCGGGCAGTTGCCGAACTCTGCAAAACATTTGATGTTGCCAACTCCCCTATTGGGCTGCATTCATCATCCCACAAACCGCCCGCAGTCCGCGCCGTTGCGTTGGATCTCAATCAAGCGCGTCTAGCAATTCGCCAATTGCCCGATCGACCCGGAGTAGCAGCAAAATTGTTCGGACTTTTAGCCGAGGAAAATATCAGCGTAGATACAATCATTCAGTCACAGCGCTGCCACAATATTGACGGCATATTAACTCGCGACATTGCATTTACCGTCGCACAAATTGACGCCGAAGCTGCTAAAAATGTCCTCGAAAAAGCCGCTCCCGAATTCGGATGGGGCGAAGTAGCAGTCGATACACAAATTGCTAAAGTTAGCGTTGTAGGTTCGGGGATGGTAGCGCATCCGGGAGTAGCGGCAAAGATGTTTGAAGCGCTTTCCCGCCAGCAAATCAACATTCAAATGATTGCAACTTCCGAGATTAAAATTAGCTGCGTTGTGGATGAGGAACAAGGTGTAACTGCTTTGAAGGCAATTCACGCAGCCTTTGAACTTGCCGGCACCGAAAAAATCCAAGTTCCCACCTAATCAAGTAGGGAAACGGCACTGCCGTGTCATTACAAAAATCGAGGAGACGGCAAGGCCGTTTCCCTACAATTAATTGAGGTAGGGAAACGGCCTTGCCGTCTTCTAACTTTGGGTAACTTTAGTCATTATCTTCAGCTTCTTGTGAAATTAAAGTCATTGCTTGATTAATAAGTGCCTCTTGATTCACTAACTGCGACAATTCTCTTGGTTCATAACGCCCTTCTTCCACTTCTAGGGAAGCTTTATTAATAGCTTGTCGATACGCCATTTCTAAAACAATGAGTAACTCTTCTATAGGTAAGTAAAATCCCGCGCCTCTCGGTCGCTTATTTTCCTCCTGAATTTCTAGAACCGAGTTCCGAATCGAGATATCCCAAGAGCGAGTTGTGCGATTTTCAGCTTGCTGTTTAATCAGATGCAATAGTAAAATCACTGCATAGCTGCGAATAGTTTTAATGATGTCTTTTTTGCTCATTTCTTCTAGTTCTTCAACTATAGCTAATGACCCAGGTATATCCCCTTTTAGCAGTAAGCTTTTTAAGGTGAGTAATTCTTCCATGACGACTATATCTATCTTGGGTGACTTATATTATAGCTCAAAGCTAGCGCTTGGTTAATGCTAAAATTGTTTAATAACAAAATTAATCTCAAGTAATAGTGTTAACTAGAGTCCCAACTGATTGCAGAAGTCGGGAGTCGCGACATCTTTGTAGTTCCTTATTTTCATCATCCAACAAATTTTGACTTAAGATGTCTTTCGCAATTGCTTCCACAACCGGTACACAAACCGAATTCCCAATTTGCTTGTAACTTTCCCCCGCAGTCGGATAACTCTTAAAATCTTCAGGAAAACCCATAAGACGATAACATTCCTTCAGCGTCAACTTTCTCACGATATCTTGCTCAGGAATGTAGATAAAAAACCTGCCCGACGTTTCTTGCGAAGGAATTGTGGGATGCACTCCATCTACCGAATAAATGCGATTAGGCTGTCTGTGAACTCTCGATAAATGTTCTGTATTTGGCTTCACGCCAGTTTTCCAAGTACCTTTATTTCTGTAACCTACAAATACAAGTCCCGAATCTTGCTTTCTAGGATACTCAATTAAAGTATACTCAGATTTATCCAATATTTCAAAATCCCCTGTCTCGTCTAGAAATTCCCATAGTTTTGGAGTCAACTGGATTTTAAGCCGAGAAAAATTAAATTCTTTACCTTTAGTTGCAATAATGAATATTCTTTCACGATGTTGAGGAATTCCAAAGTCTTTAGCATTCAGCATTTTGTAATTCACGCTGTATCCCAAATTTTTAAGACTAGCAATAATTACTTTTAAGGTATTTCCCTTATCGTGATGAATTAAGTGCTTGACATTTTCTAGAACAACTACTTGAGGTTGCTTTATTTTGATGATTTTACAAATCTCGAAAAATAGCGTACCTCTAGTATCTTCAAAACCCAACTTTTTGCCACAGATGCTAAAAGGTTGGCACGGAAACCCGGCGACTAAAACATCAAAGTCTTCTAACTCGACGGGATTAATGTTACTGATGTCTGCAAAAGGAACCTCGCCGAAATTATCCGTGTAAACTTGTCGGCATTTGCTGTTAATTTCGCAGGAAAAAACGCATTCAAAGCCAATTTTTTCAAAACCTTGTCTGAAACCTCCTATTCCCGAAAACAAATCTATAAATCTCATCTATAAATTAATTCAAAATATTCCTCAACCCATGATAACATATTTTCTTTATCTCTCTTCTTTGACTCTGCGTTCTCTGCGTTCTCTGCGTTCTCTGCGGTTCATTCTATCAATTTCAACAAGTCTTGCTACAGTCCTCAATATTATACCAATCATTAAAAGTCGCAGAAGCCCGGGTCGGACTTAGCCTGGGCCGTCTCCCCACAGATATCGCGTAGAATGTCGATCGCCCGAAACTTCCCCCCGCATTCAACCAACCAATGTCCCAAACTTGTCCCGCAGCCGACTAAACTAGAAATAGCAAAAAAAATATAGCTATTGTTTACTTCCTTTCACAAACCATGAGTCAAACCCTGGAAAACCTCACCGCCATCGATGACAACCTATCCAAACGCCACATCGACCTCGATCCAGGCGGCTACTTCATCATCTATCTCGATCGCGAAACCAGCTTAATTTGTGCCAAACATTTCACCAACATCATCAACGATCGAGGCCTCGCCGTCGATCCAGAAACTGGTAAACCCATCCCCGCCCGTGGCAAAGTAGAACGCACTCAGTCCACACTTTTTACCGGCCGAACCGCCAAAGAACTTTGCGTCAAAATCCTAGAAGAAACCCGCCCCAGCCCGGTGACAATGTTAGATCACGCGGCTTATCTGGGACGGGAATTTGTACGGGCAGAAATTGCCTTGTTGAGCGATCGAGAATACGTTCAAGATTAGTCCAGCCCTGCCAGAATTTCTTGACAAAACGGCAACCGATCGGATTTATCAGCACCCGATTACGAAAAACCTTGATACCAGAAATAAGTCACCATCGGAATCACTGTCGCCAACACCAACAGCACAACCACAACAACTGTGGCATTGCCTTGATCTGTTTCTTCAGCTTTTTTAAATGTGCCTTCAACTTGAATGTTGTCAACAACTTCAGGAGGACCCGGATCAGGTTCGCCCGACAAAACAGTTGCAATGCGCGTACTTGCAGCCGTAAATGCCTCGTTGTATTTATTGGCTTCCCGCAGCGGCACTTGCACGGTTTCTCCAGCTACACTCTGGGCAATTTCATCGGTTAGCAGGGACTTAACCCCTTCGCCGGTGCGAATTGCCGCGCTGTTGGTAACAGTGTCGAGAACGAGTAAAATTTGATTAGTCTGGTCTTCTTTTGCGGGAAACCACTGTTCAAACAGTTGGTCGGTGAAAGTGGCAGCCGTTTCGCCGTAGTCTAAGCGGTGGATGGTGACAAACCTGACTTGTTTCCCTGTTTTGTTTTCCAGGTTGTCGAGCACGCTGCTGATATTGCTTTCGCTGCTGCGGCTGAGCACGTCGCCTTTGTCGAACACCCAAGTTCGATCGCCCGCCGACAACACCGGTATTTCGTAAACGCCAGTCGCCAATGCTGGCAATACCGCCATCTGGGACGCGATTAGGACGATCGCGATCGCCGCGGCCAAAGGTTGGAGATATTTTCTCCAATTAAATAATTGCTTCAGGAGTCTAGTCATGAGGTTAACCGTAAAACTGACTTTTTTCCAAAAATACTATAGAAACCCCCGTAAAATTCATTTTATGCAGGGCAATATTTACAATTAGCTAGCCAGTGGAACTCCCCGCCTGATTATTTTAGGATTCTAACTATGGAACCAGCAGACACTTATAAAGGTTGGATTATTCAATCCCAGAAAGTCTTCTACGTCGAGGTTTGGGATAGCCACGGCAACCGCCACGTCGCCGTCCAAAATGCCAAGACTGAGGAGGAAGCTTTGGAATTGGCCAAAAAGTGGATAGACAAATATGAGTCAAAGCCCGGAAGAATGCCGATCGACGTACCCCATCCTTTCGGAGACATGATCGATATGCCATTTTAACTCAGTTGACTGTTGACTGTTGACTGTTAACAGTTAACATTACAGCTTGTAGGGTACTCTGCTAGAGACAAAACCTCTTCTAATCGAGAAATTATTGGAACTGCCGCAGCCAAAGACTATGCCAGTTGCGTCCCGGACTGCATTTGTCATGAGATAAAATTACGAAATTCCTCGCAATTTCCGCGTATTTTCTACCAAACTCCGAGCAAATTCGTCGAACCTTTCAGACAGTTTTTCATCCAACAATTTACCATCCGCACTAAAAGCTTTCCAAGCTTGTCCGATCGCAATTTGTTCGGGAATTACCCAAGCGTGCACCCACCTCAAAATCACGCGCAAATCGTTGAGTGCGTTGTTGTTAACTTGCCCTCCCAAAACGCTAATCCCACCCGCAACTTTCCCGTCCAAATGCTCAAAACTCATCAAATCCAGGGCATTCTTGAGAGCACCGCTGATGCTACCGTGATACTCCGGCGTTGCCAAAATCAAGGCGTCGGCTTGCTTAACCGCATTCTGCAGCTTTTCCACATCCGGGTAATCGAGATAATCATTCTCACCGTTGCAGAATGGCAGATTGAGCGATCGCAAATCCAATATTTCAACTTCCGCGCCCAGGGTCTGCGCCCGTTCTGCTGCCACCTTCAACGCTAACTGGCTGTAGGAGCCAGCCCGCAAACTTCCACCAATGCCGACAATTTTTACCATAAAACTTAAAAACAATAACTGCTTGACTAAAACGTACTCATTACGAGTATGATTAACATAGCAAGTTCGATCGGCAACTGTCAATCGATTTTAGATTTTAGATTTTAGATTTACGGAGGGGGCCCAGAAACCGGGTTTTTTGAGCAAAATACTTCGTTGCAGCCCGCAGATTAGGTAAAAAACCCGGTTTCTTGAGGAGCAGTGGATTCAAAACCCCCCTCTTGAGGCAGGGCGGTTTCATTCTCAGGGAAATCATCGCTTTGTAGGGGTAGTGCCCCCATGCCTACCCCTACAAAGCGATGAAATCGATGTTTCAAATATCGGGGCTCTTCACGAGGGTTTGCCCCTAGGGAGAATGAAACAGCCCTGCCCTCTTGAGGGGCCTCTTAAGATGCCCGCGAGAGATAAACCCATCCAACACCCGCCATCTTGTTAAAATAAATGAACGTAGCAAACCACAAGCGGTCAATCTTGGCAGTCTTCAACCTTGGGCAAAGCAATATGAAAAATTCTTGGAAACACGCATGGCTGGGGCATCTAGCTGTAAACAAAGACAAGTCGAGCCAGAATCCTAAAAAATCAATTCCAGGACGGAATCTTTGGCGCATCCTGGGCAGTTTGGTGATTTCTCAAGGAATATTGCTCTCGACCCCGGTGTTTGCCGACAGCGCGCCAAACACCATGAGTTACAGCCAACTGATTGACAACATAGAAAAAGGGCAAGTCAGTAAAATCGAAGTAGACGAAACTCAAAAAACTGCCAAGGTTAGGCTAAAAAATCAAAAAAGCGATCAAACCCAATCAGTTAGTCTGTTCGACTACAACAACCGAGAACTGTACTCGCAAATCCGCGCCAAAAAGATTGACTTTGAAGTCAAACAAACAGCCGACAACGCCGCCGCAGTCAGTTTAGTAGTAAACTTGCTAGTGATTTTTGCAGTGTTGGCAGTATTGATGGCAATCCTGCGCCGATCGACCCAATCTCAAGGAAATGCCATGAACTTCGGCAAATCCAGAGCCCGTTTCCAAATGGAAGCTAAAACCGGCGTGATGTTCGACGACGTAGCAGGCATCGAAGAAGCTAAAGAAGAACTGCAAGAAGTGGTAACCTTCCTCAAAAAACCCGAACGCTTCAACGCCATCGGCGCCAAAATTCCCAGAGGAGTTCTGTTAATCGGGCCTCCAGGAACCGGCAAAACAATGCTGGCAAAAGCCATCGCAGGCGAAGCAGCAGTCCCCTTCTTCAGCATCTCCGGTTCCGAATTTGTAGAAATGTTTGTCGGAGTTGGCGCCTCCCGCGTCCGCGACTTGTTCCGCAAAGCTAAAGAAAATTCGCCCTGCATCGTCTTCATCGACGAAATAGACGCCGTAGGAAGGCAGCGCGGCGCTGGTATCGGTGGTGGCAACGACGAACGCGAACAAACTCTCAACCAGTTGCTGACAGAAATGGACGGCTTTGAGGGTAACAGTGGCGTGATTGTGATTGCAGCTACCAACCGCCCGGACGTGCTCGATACCGCCCTGCTGCGGCCAGGCAGGTTCGATCGGCAAGTAACGGTAGATTTGCCCAGTTACAAAGGGCGTTTGGGGATTTTGCAAGTTCACGCGCGCAATAAAAAACTCGACCCAGAAGTTGCCCTAGACACGATCGCCCGCCGCACTCCCGGCTTTTCCGGCGCCGACTTGGCAAACTTGCTCAACGAAGCAGCTATTCTCACAGCGAGGCGTCGCAAAGACACGATTAGTAACTTAGAAGTTCACGACGCGATCGACCGGATCACGATCGGGCTTACGCTCAACCCGCTGCTGGATAGCAAGAAAAAGTGGATGACAGCATACCACGAAGTCGGACACGCCCTAGTCGCGACCATGCTCAAAAATGCCGACCCGGTGGAAAAAGTAACGATTATTCCTCGTTCCGGCGGCATCGAAGGCTTTACTAGCTTTGTGCTTGACGACGAAATGCTCGACAGCGAAGGTTTGAGGAGTCGGGCTTTGCTGTTAAACCGAATTAAAGTAGCTTTGGGGGGACGGGCGGCGGAGGCCGAAATTTATGGCGATGCTGAAATCGACACCGGTGCCGGTAGTGATCTCAGAAAAGTTAGCAGTCTCGCGAGGGAGATGGTAACGCTTTATGGAATGTCGGATTTGGGCCCTGTGGCTTTTGAAAGTCCGAACAATGAGGTGTTTTTGGGCCAAAACTGGAATTCGCGATCGGAGTATTCCGAAGACATGGCAATCAAGATCGATCGGCAAGTCCGAGAAATTGCCTTTGAGTGCTACGAAGAAGCTCGCCGAATTATCCGCGAAAACCGCGCTTTGGTAGACAAACTTGTCGAAGCGCTGTTGGATGAAGAAACCATCGACGGCGATGAATTCCGCCAAATTGTCCAGCGGTACACCGAGGTAAACAAAAAAGAGTTGGCACCAACGTAAAGAGTCAGTTGGCAGTTGGCAGTTGGCAGTTGGCAGTTGGCAGTTGGCAGTTGGCAGTTGGCAGTTGGCAGTGGTCAGTGGTCAGTGGTCAGTGGTCAGTGGTCATTAGTTATATCATGTCCGCCTAATCACTTATATGTCCGCAGGGAGTGAAACGAAGCAATCGCAATGTTTCTGCGATTGCTTCTCTACGGTCGCAATGACAAGTGTTTAACCGGACAATTTATTATTGGTAATAACTGTCAACTGTCAACTGTCAACTGTCAACTGTCAACTGTCAACTGTCAACTGTTTAAGATTGTTGCGCGTACATTTCCCGGAGTACCAAAGCCGGGTCAACCCAGCGGCCGCCGTACTTCAGTCCCCAGTGCAAGTGAGGCCCACTCGTGCGGCCGGTCATCCCAACTCTGGCAATTCTCGCACCCGCAGGCACTGTTTGACCTTGCCAAATTTGCAAGGTACCTTCGCGATCGGTATAATAACGCCCTCCATTAGCCGTTAGCACTCGGCCTCTGAGGTGACAGTAGATGTGTTCCCAATTTCCCGATCGCACCACCATACCAGTGCCGCACCGTCCATCTTCCCAAACTTCCACAATTTGCCCGCCCCACCAATTGCGGATATAGCTGCCTTCGGGCGCCGCCAGATCCAAACCGTAATGAAAATCCCCGCCGCGGGGGCCGAACGGGGAAGTGTATGTTTCAAAGTTTTCGACTGGAAAAGAAGCTTCTTGCCACAAATTACCCGTCGCTACTCTGCTTGGTAAGCCTGACTGAGCTTTGACCACCTGCTGCTGCAAATAAGGGCTGATCAACACAATGCCGATCGAAAGTGCCAGCAGCAGCATCTGTCTGAGACGAAAAAAGCGTTTTGCCGTCAGCGGGCCTCTAGAGTCTTGCAGGATTTTTTTCACGGCTCAAAGTTAAATGTGTGTGAGTTTGCGTTGTCTGTTAGGCTCACATCTTGCACCCTTGTCAATAAAGCTTTCAGGGGCGGGCTTTCCGGCCCACCCCACAAAAAAATCATTCTTTGTGGAACGGGCCGGAAAGCCCGTTTCTCAGAAGGGTGCAAGATGTAAGTGATGCCAATTCGCTGCAAGATTGGCTTTGAGCTCTACCCGCGATCGCGAATCAGTTTATCAACAACGTGTATCTTACTCCATCCAAAACCCGTGTCAAGGCTTCCGGGTAAATGCCCAGGGGTGATAAAAAAAATTGGAAATTCGTGCTGCGGTTGAATTCGATCGAGCTTTTGCTTGACACTATAGTTAAGTTCGGGGATTTTGGATGACATCCAAAATCTCAAATTCATAACACATCAAGCAATGCTTACTGAAATTTTTCCCTTTAGTTTTGCCATAGACGCAACTGCGATCGCCGGTGCGTCCTTGTGGTCTTTGGCCCTATACTGGGGCCTGTCGCCCCTCACAGAATGGGTAATCCTGCAACTGAACCGCTGGATGAATTTTGCCGAGAGATCCCTCTACACCTCAGAAGCCGAGTTTGAAAGAACCCGCCAAGCCAGAGAAGCTCAAAATGCCTTTTACGCCTCGCTGTTGAGCATTGTGCCCTTTTTGATTGCAGGCGGATTGTGCAATTGGGGCGTAGAATTTTCTCTGGGTACTGGTTGGGCGGTATCTATGGGTACGATCGCCTGTATTGGCGGCGGCGTGTACGAGCTCGGCCGCCGAGACGGCGAGGAGTCTTAGGGGATTTTGGATTTTGGATTTTGGACAGGACTTACACGCAGGTAGTTAGACACCTGGTTTTTGCGACAATATTTCGTTGTCACCCGCAGATTCGCTAAAAAACCAGGTTTCTGTTTCTTTTCTCGAAGCGCGTAATTCCTGTATGATTGTCGCTCAAAAATGAGGATGTAAAGCTATGAAACTAAAGTGGTTGATACTTGCCATTATCTCATCTTTTTCGATCGTTGTTATGCCTGCGAAAGCGGCTGAAACCCGGTGCGGATGGTTGATAAATCCCACGCCTGCTAATTGGTATCTCAAAGACAAAGATGCTCAGTGGACTATCTCGGTGCAAGGGGGATATCAAGCCGGAGGAATTAACAATATTCCTCCTTTTAACGACGATGAATATGTCAAAACTAATGTTAATTATGGATATGGCTGTGCTTGTTTAAATGTGGTGACAGATAGACATCGAATGAGAATTACCACGATAAAAGGTGGTGAACAATTACCACTCTCGACTTGTCGAAAAGATCCGAACTTGCCAAAAATTAGTTAGTTGTGGCGAAACCATACAAGTTTTTTAACTCAGTCAAATGAACTTTCAACCCGAATTAACATCATTAAATCAAGCCCGCGCCACATTTAAAAAAATTTGGGGATACGACGACTTTCGCCCGCCCCAAGGAGAAATCGTCGGCAGTTTATTAGCCGGGAAAGATACACTTATAATTATGCCGACAGGTGGCGGGAAATCAATCTGCTTTCAACTGCCAGCTTTGTTACAAACAGGCTTAACTTTGGTAGTTTCGCCGTTAGTCGCACTGATGGAAAATCAAGTGCAAGAATTGCGCGATCGCAATTTACCCGCTTCCCTCCTCCACAGTCAATTGCCAACAGCGCAGCGCCGACAAACTATGCAGTCGCTGCAACAAAACAAATTAAGATTACTGTACCTGTCTCCCGAAACATTACTCAGCAAACCTGTTTGGGAAATTATCAGTCAGCCCCACATCCAAATCAATGGTTTAATATTAGATGAAGCTCACTGTTTAGTGCAGTGGGGAGATACTTTTCGACCAGCTTACCGCCGTTTGGGAACAGTGCGGCCTGCGTTGTTGAAAGCTAAACCAGCACATAGTAAAATTGCGATCGCAGCTTTCACTGCTACCGCCAACCCAGAAGCACAGCAGACAATCAAAAATGTCTTGCAACTGCAAAAACCAGAAGCATTTCTGTTAAGTCCTTACCGTTCTAACTTACACCTACAAGTGCGAACAGTCTGGACTCCGAGGGGACGAAAACAGCAGTTGTTAACTTTTATTCAAGATAGACAAAAACAAGCAGGTTTAGTGTATGTTCGCACTAGAAAAGATAGCGAAAATTTGGCAGATTTGTTGAAAGAAGCAGGTTATGAAACAGCAGCGTATCATGCAGGTTTGAGTCCAGAATCACGACGAAAAATAGAAACAGCTTGGCTGAACAATGAGCTTAAATTCGTGACTTGTACCTCAGCATTTGGAATGGGAATTAACAAGCCAGATGTCCGGTGGGTTGTTCACTTTCAAGCACCTTTGCTATTATCGGAATACATTCAGGAAATTGGTAGAGGCGGACGCGACGGTAAATCGGCGATCGCCCTGACATTGATTAGCGAACCGACGGGTTTGCTTTATCCCGAAGATAAACAAAGAGGGCAATTTTTTCAAGATAAATTACGATCGCAATACCGAGAAGCTCAGCAATTAGCTAAAAAACTGCCTGTTAAAGGCGATATAGAAGCAGTTTCCCGTGAATTTCCCGAAAGTGCGATCGCCCTTTCAATCTTGCACAGCAGCGGACAATTAACATGGCAAGATCCTTTTAATTATGCGATCAATAAATCTCCACAGCAAAAAGCGGAAAAATTAAATTTTGCCGCAGCAGAAGAAATGGCAAAATATCTCAAACATCGCCAGTGTAGGTGGCAATTTTTGCTGCAAGCTTTTGGGTTTGCCAAGGAAGCTACATCAATGCGCTGCGGCCACTGCGATAATTGTCGATAGAATAGACGATTATACTCAAACGACTTAACCCCTCCGACCAAAGAAACCGGGTTTTTTACCCAGTCTGTGGGCAGAAACGAAGTATTGCTGTGAAAAAACCAGGTTTCTCGCTACCCGTGCGATCGCGAACAAACTCACAGATGTTATGATGAGGATATTTGCTTTACACACTTGGCAAAAAATAGTAAAAAGTAAATGATAGAAACAGACACTGCGGCACAGATTTACACAGTAGAAAATACAGAGGAATTCGATCGCAGTAATGTCAATCAGCGATTAGATATTTGGCTGTCAAACCAGATACCGGACTTATCCCGATCGCGAATCCAAAGCCTCATATCACAAGGCAACGTCAAAGTCAACGACGAAACCTGCACCTCGAAAAAAATATCAGTAAAAACGGGCGATCGCATCCACCTCACATTACCCGAAACCCAGCCCACAAAGTTGCAGCCCGAAGCAATTCCCCTCGACATTCTCTACGAAGACGACAGCCTAATTATCATCAACAAACCAGCCGGATTAGTCGTCCACCCAGCCGCTGGACACCAAGACGGTACATTAGTCAACGCTCTGTTAGCCCACTGTCCTCTAGCAGAAATAGGCGGAGTTCAGCGGCCGGGAATCGTACACAGATTAGACAAAGATACAACAGGTGCGATCGCGATCGCCAAAACCGACATCGCCCACCAACACCTGCAAGCCCAACTCAAAACCAAAACCGCCCGCCGCGAATATTTAGGCATAGTTTACGGGGCTCCCAACACCGAAACAGGCACCATAGACCTACCCATCGGACGGCATCCCACAGACCGCAAAAAAATGGCAGTAGTACCAGTAGAAAAAGGCGGTCGCCCCGCAGTTACTCACTGGACAATCAAAGAAAGAATCGGCAACTATTGCTTAATGCACTATCAATTAGAAACCGGCCGCACTCATCAAATTCGCGTGCATACAGCGGAAATAAAACATCCGATTGTGGGCGACCCGATGTACAGTTCCAACCGTTCTATCGGCGTCAATTTAACCGGACAAGCCCTCCACGCATGGCGGCTGACATTGCAGCATCCCGTAACAGGGGAATTAATAGAGGCGATCGCACCTTTGCCAGATCAATTCAACACTTTGTTGAAAATATTGCGTCTGCGCTCTCACATTTGATAATTGGTATAGCAGTCGCCAAAGCTATTATGACAATTCGCCATCAGACGCTTGCAGAGCCTCGACCGATTTTTGTCCTCATCTGCCTCTGTCTGCTGCTATAACGCGAGCAGAATCTTTACTTTTTTGATAAGCAACCCTAAAGTGGTATAGAATCCCTTTGAGTATCTGTAAAACAATGACAACTCTTGTATTTGTACATGGCACAGGGGTACGACCAACTCAATACGAGGAAAATTTTGCGCTAATTAAAAAAAAGCTTGGTATCCAACGTCCCGATATCAAAGTCGTCCCGTGTTTGTGGGGCGAAATGTTGGGAACCAAGTTAAATGCTCAAGGGGCATCTATACCTTTGTATGATGCGACACTAGCGCTGTCGGAAGAGGAGGAAGAAGATAAGGAGATTTTGCTGTGGGAACAGCTATACCGTGACCCCCTCTATGAATTACAGTTATTGTCACTGAAACCGAGTGAGGAAGGTCCTGCTAATCCTTTTGCAGAACAACCCAGTGATGAATTAGACTCTAGGTTGCAAAGATTTGAGCCTTTACCCGAACTGCAAGCGCTTTTGGTTGAGGCGGGAATTGCTTTGGTGTTTGATGAAGCACTACAAGCAGTTATTCGCAGTGAAGCCTATCATGAAGCTTTGCAAAAAGCATCGGACTCCTTAAGTGAGTATTGTGATGCTATAGCAAGAGCGATTGTAGCTCAGGCAATGTTTTACTGCGAACAACAGGAGAAGTATCCGTCAATTCTCACCAATGCTGATTTGCGGGATAAAGTGGTAGAAACGCTCAGTTGTGCTTTGGGAGAAGCGGAGTTGGGATTGGGAGGCGGGGTGTGGAAGCTTCTTTCTTTACTGGCGCATCCAACAACGTTTGCGATAAAGCGCAAGCGCGGCAGCATTACAGATGCAATTTCACCCTTTCCTTGCGATATCTTGCTTTATCAGAGTCGAGGAGAAAAGATTCGCCTATTTATCCGAGAAATTATTGAGCAAGCTGAACCACCAGTAGTTTTACTAGCTCATAGCTTGGGAGGAATTGCCTGCGTTGATTTGCTCGTCAAAGAATCTTTGGAGAACGTGGCGCTATTAGTGACAGTGGGTTCCCAAGCACCATTTTTATATGAGATTAATGCGCTACACAGTTTAGAATTTGGTGAACCGCTACCAGAGCATTTTCCAGCTTGGTTGAATATATACGATTTACGGGATTTTCTCAGTTACGTTGGCGCTAATGTGTTCCCGAATAAAGTGCAAGATGTGTTGGTAGATAGCAAACAACCGTTTCCCCGATCGCACAGCGCTTACTGGGAAAATCCTGCAACATGGAAAGCGATTATTCCCAGACTGCCATGAGGGAAATAATTGCTAAACCAGGGCGGACTTATGGGTTAGTTGTGGGTATCGAGAAATACAGTAATACTTCTTGGAATGTGGGTGGCCCTGCTAATGACGCTCTCAAGTTCGCCGACTGGCTGTGTAAGCGAGATGTACCGAAAGAGAATATCCGGCTTTGCTTGTCATTGCTAGAAGAAAATAATCACCTACTTGAGCAATCAGATTTCACCGTAGAGGAAGCAACCGAGCAAAATCTATCCAATATAATAGAAAATAATTTTTCTAAACAAAAAGGAGATTTGCTCTATATTTTTTGGGCGGGACATGGTTTGCTTTCCTCCGAACGAGAACGCAGGCTACTATGTGCTGATGCCACATCGCAAAATTGGCGGAACTTGGATTTAGATTCTTTGCTTCTTTTATTAAAGTCAAATTTGTTTGGAATTAAAAATCATATTTGCATTCTTGATGCGTGTGCTAATTATTTGTTGGAGTCGGACGGACGACCAACTAATTTAAAAGGGAAACAATTCTCTAGTGGTCAGCCTATGCGAGATTATAAACAGTTTGTGTTACTTGCCACTAGAGAAGGAGAAAAAGCAATAGTTAACACTAAATGTCAAACAGGATACTTCTCTCAAGCAGTCAGGGAGGCACTAGAACAGGAACCTTTAGAAACTTGGCCTCCAAATATGAAGGTAATTTCTGAGAAAGTTCAACAGCAAGTTACCAGCTTGAATAATAAACAACTGCCAATTTTTTTTGATAGTTGTAGTTGGGATGGCGATAGACAGAGTTATCGTCTAAACGAGTTAAATCTGCCCGATAAAACTCCTCATTTAAACGATGAATCTGGAAAAAATATCTCGGCGAAGCCGCTAACAGCATTAATTCCAGACACCACAACTTTTGAGTTTGAAGTGGTAACTGTGGATGCTCAAGGGCGAGAAACTAAACGTTGCCCAAAACAGGCACAATACTTTCTAGAAATTTTGGGTAATGGAGTTGAGCTGGAAATGGTTTCCATCCCAGGTGGTAAATTTACAATGGGAGCGCCCAAAGAAGAACTTGAATCTGGCGAGGAGGAACGTCCCCAACATCTAGTTACTGTAAAACCCTTTTTTATGGGTAAATATCCCATCACTCAGGCACAGTGGAGAGCGATCGCATCCCTTCCAAAAATCAAGCGTGACCTCGACCCCGATCCATCCTGCTTTAAAGGGGATAATCGACCGATTGAGCGGGTTTCTTGGTATGATGCTGAGGAGTTTTGCGATCGACTATCGGAGAAAAAACGACGTTTATATCGCTTACCCAGCGAAGCTGAATGGGAATACGCCTGTCGTGCCAGAGAAACAACCCCGTTTCATTTTGGTGCAACCATTTCAACGAACTTAGCAAACTATTGTGGACAGAATCAGAAAATAAAATGTCGTTTGTACAAAGGAACTTATGGGAATGAACCCAATGGAATTTATCGCCAAGAAACAAGCGAAGTTGACATTTTCTCAGCTAATGCCTTTGGAATACACGATATGCACGGGTTAGTCTGGGAGTGGTGTGCTGACTATTATCACAAAAACTATCAGGACGCACCATCAGATGGCAGTATATGGCTGATTAATGGAAATGAGGAAGGTCGAATATTGCGGGGTGGTTCGTGGACTTCGCCTCCCAACATATGCCGTTCTGCATCTCGTTTTTTTGGTAATCCGAGTAGCAGTAATAAAAATGTTGGCTTTCGAGTTGTCTGCTCTTTTGTATAAAGTCTAAAATCTATCGTTATTTTGGTCAATAATTTTGTTGCGATCGCCTAATCGCTAAAAGGTTACGACTCTTCTTGAATGAGTCCATCTATATTTTCCTTCAATAATGCAAGGCTTAAGGAATCAGAAACCAAAACACTTGTCTCTCCACGTATTTGAGCATCTGGATTCATTGGTGATAAATCACACTTATCTCGATATCGGTGAGAAAGCCAGTCCCAACTGCCTACTACTGCAAAGTTATTATCCCAGAACAAAATTCTTTGATTTGTTCCTTCACGACGCGAACGAATGAGGCGCGACTTGGGATATGAAGTAAATAAATCCCTCAGAAGTTTCTCAGCTTCAGCATCATTATTATCATTGTTTGCATAACTTTCACGAGTCGGATTGACATATCCGTAAACTACTTTCACCTGAACACCTCTTTCCAAGGCTGAAACAATATTATCAGCAAATTGTTTGGGTTCGTCTCCTCGAATCCAAGGAGTTACTACTATCAGTTCTTGTTCTACTTCCTGAATAGCTCTAGTAAAATAATCCAAATGCTTGCAATTAGAAACTATATCAATGGCAGAGTCTTTATAAGGATTTTCTAATTCAGATTTAGATTTATAATCGAAAACCAATCCATTTGTTTGAATATGTTTGACAAGCCGCTCGGTATAGCCTCCCGCTTTCTCTAGTCGATAAAGGTTGCCGACCAAAATAAAAAGTTCTTCGGCTCTAGATACAGCGACATTAAGAAGATTGGTTTTTCTGTTAATAAAGCTAAAATTATCCTGCGATCTACATACTTTTGTGGATAATATAATTACTCGCTTCTGCGAACCTTGAAAAGTATGAATAGTCCCAATATCATTTTTATGAAATTCAGGAAAATTCCTTCTACTACGTAAATCATCCCTCAAAGCATCAGCATGAACTTTAAAGGGTGAAATTATACCAATGTCTGCAAGGGAATAACCTTGATTCAAAAGGCGCGGGATTAACTCACGTATCGCAGTAACTTCTTGCTGATTTACATTCCCCTCAATATTTCCCTCAACATGGTGAGCAATTAAGTTTGTTTTCAATGGTGAGACTCTTGGTTGTGTCTTTACCTCTAATCCATATCCAGCAATATTATTGCAATATTCAATAATACTAGGTTGGCAGCGGTAATGCTCCATCAAACGAATCCCATTACCTGTGTTGCCATTTGCTCCAGTTGCTCCAGCGGCGCGATGATAGGTAGTGGCGCTATACTCTTCTTCAGGGCTGTAACGATTGTAATCAATTTCAGTTAATCCTTTGTCAAGAAACGCTGTTTTGCCGTAGTCATCGCGTCTTTGGTCACTTAAAGTAATTATAGGCTCAATTTGTAGAGGATCTCCGACAATAATGGCCTTGCGCGATCGCACCAGCAACGGAAAGCTCTGATGCAGTGGAATCATTCCAGCTTCATCTATAATTGTGCGATCGACACACTCAGAGATGCGCGGTAGCATATTTCGTACTGAGAACAACCCACAGCTAATGACAGGAAATATCAAACTTATGGCTTTAAAATACTCATCTTGGTTTGTTTTAAACTTGTTAGGGGCCTTAGAATATCTCGAAATACAATCTAAATATAACTTCAAAGCTTTTTCTACATTGTCCTTATCTTGTAGTGCTTGCTGAGTCAGAAATTCCCGCGATAGCTTAAATAGCTCTTGATGCCGATCGTGATTTTTTTCATGAAAGCAAGCGTAAAAATCTTCCAGTGGAGTTACCAAGCTGTTTTCTAAGGAAGTTAATTCTCTATCCGCTTCATCTTTTCGTTGCTCTGTGTTGGCTATATCTTCACCAATTGTTTGCAAGCTTGCCTGTATGTGTTGTAGGTCTTTTGCTTTTGCTAGTTTTTCCGTAACCCTCCCTAATTCTTGAAAAAATTCGCGGCGATTTTTGGGATTTCCTACAGGGAAAGGAGTATTGAATGTACTTTCAATCGCTGATTCGCAAGCTAAAACAGCCTTAGTTATAATCTGTTTTTCTGTTCTCCCAGTTATCCAGCGCCACAAACGAGTCCACCAAGGTAATCTTCCTTCTGGCATCTGTCGTTCCGCATTACTAAAACGCCATTCTATTTTTGGATAAGCTTCTATTGGTAGTTGTTCGTATTCTCCTAAATCTGTCGCTCGTTGCTGCAAATTGCTTTGAGTAGCTATTACCTCATCTAAATGCTGTTGAAGTGTTTGTATCTCTTCCCGAATATGAGGCAGTCGTTCTTCATCTAAAGCTCTTTGATGGCGAGCTGCTAAATAATTCGACTCATTTAATAAAATGTCATCTTGGATCTGTTTTATTTTCTGCTTGTTTTGATTAAAAGCTGTTTCGTTAAAACTATGTTGTTGAATGTATTCAATTCCTTTTTTTAGCTGCTCGATCGCACATCCTGCTTTTTGAATATTCTCTATACTCCCTCCTTTGAGATAGAGAAAATTATGTTCTAAACGCTCGTTATTTAACCATTCATCTATTTTTTCAATAACATTGTCAACGGCTTTATTATTGGTACTGCTAACAACTGTCAGATTATTGATATCCTCCTCTCCATCAATTAATCTGAGTGCGCGATTGACTACCTGTTGAGCGATAAGATGAAGGATGAGGGTAGTTTTACCAGAACCAGGTGGACCTTGTACAGCCGTCACAGGTTCGCTTTGAGCGTGTTTCAGTGCTTTTAATTGTGAATTAGTCGGTGCATGGGTTGGGAAAGCACCCATGTAAATGACTTCGTGTTTTGGAAGTTGAGGCACACCGAATAGATATTCATAAGCTGGATGTCCTGTTGACCAGTCTTTTGAACCAGACTCGATCTCTTTTAAATCTTGCTGAAGATTCTTTGAAAATCTGCCTCCTGGAAATTCAAACAAGTACGGCCGCCGTTGAATTTGGCGACGAGGTAAGCTCACCTGTTGCATCCACTCTTCATAAGTTTGAAACTCAAGTTTAAAGGTTGTTTCGAGGGTAGTCCTAAACAAGTAATGATAAATTGTAGTGATGGATAAAATACCAAATCGCACCGATGTGATTATTTAAT
>NZ_JAUBPW010000083.1:0-28757 GCF_036700965.1 Microcoleus sp. Pol8_D6
TAGGTAATAGTTTGAAACATCCGGTTATAACCCGTCCATTGCAAATTGCCCGATTGCAAGCCAACTTTATAACCTTCATTATTAATTTCCGCCGTAGTTTTGAGCGGTCTCACCCAGCAATTTAAGTAATTAGCAAAAATCACACTATCTTGACAGTTTTGAGACAAGTTATTTGAATTTTCGCTGAGAGTCAGAGCGAGTCTGCCAAACTCATAAGCCGACTGGTAATCCCCTAAAATAGAATTTAGGATAATTCCATAACACGAATAACAGTAAGACCCTCCCGCCACAAAACCGTACTTCAGAGACAGATTAATCGCTTTAATCACAGTCAACTTCCACAGTTCTTGAGATGAAAAGAACGTTAGCGGTCCCATGTTACCCAATAATTTCATTGCCATTTGTTGAGCCGGATTTTTCATCTTTTCGGCATTAATTAATGCAGCAATTTCTTGGTTTGCCAAGTTGGCTTTAGCGGCCGCCATTTCCGCATTAACCGCCTCGCTTAAATTATCTTCAGCCAAGTCTATGCCCAGCAATTGAAGGGCTTTTAATCCCGATTGAATTGCTGATTCATATTTACTTAGCAGAGTGTACTGCACGATCAAAATGTTATAAATTTCGGCTTGTTCTAGCTCAGATTTTGCCCGACCAAATGCCAGTTCTATTAAAGCTTCTGATTCTTCAAAATTGCCGTTTAAATATTCAGCCTCTGCCAGCTCCTTATGAAAGGTAAAAGCTAGTTCATAGGATTCTTGCCAAATATCGCCCGGTAAAATTTCTCGACCGATTTTTAAGTAGTCTCTGGCAGCAGCATAAGCCGTTGCATCTTTGGCTTTGCGAGCGGCGGTTAAATTTAAAATAGCTAGTTCAGTTTTCTCGTGCTCATCAATGATTAAAATGCGACCAGAATTCAAATGATCGACTATTTCAAAAATTCTTTCGGCTTGTCGTTCAGGAGAAATATTTGCTAGTAATAGGCGACCAATTTGTAGGTGAATTGCGGTTTGCAACTTGGAGTCAATCAAAGCGTAACCCGACTGCTGCACGCGGTCATGCAAAAATTTATAAGTAGTAATTACTAAGTCAGAATTAATGATTTCTGATTCGGTAGCACCTAACTCAGAAGTAGTTAGAATCAATCCCTCTTGGATGGCTGGCAAGAGTTCTTTAAATGTGGCTGCCAAAGATTTTTCATTAATAATTGAGAGAGTGTTTAAGTCAAAACTATTACCCACGCAAGCAGCTAAACGCAAAACTTGCTGAGTTGATGGGGGCAGTCTTTTCAATTTTCCCAGCATCAATTCAATGACGTTATCAGTAATACCTACTGATTCAATTTCTGAAATATTCCAATCCCAGTTTCTTTCGTGAAAATTGAATTTTAGCAGGTTTTCTTGATAGAGAGTTTTGAGAAACTGATTTACAAAAAAAGGATTACCTTGAGTTTTACTGATTACTAACTCGGCTAGGGGGAGCGCTGATTTTTGGTCTTTACGCACGGTGTCAGTAATTAAGTTAACTATGTGGTGAAGGTGTAAGGGAGATAAAGTAATCCGCTCGATTCTTGCACCTTGATTTTGCAGCTCGTCCAAAGTCATCATTAAAGGATGAGATGGGTTAACTTCGTTGTCTCGATAAGCACCAATTAGAAATAGATAGTTGGTTTGCTCATCTGCTATCATTACTTGTAACAATTTCAATGTGGCGGCATCAGCCCATTGTAAATCGTCGAGAAAGATGACTAAGGGATAGTCAACTGAACAAAATACGCGGATGAATTTTTGAAATACTAAATTAAAGCGGTTTTGTGCTTCTGTAGCGCCTAATTCTTGTACGGCTGGCTGTTGGCCAATGATTAATTCTACTTCAGGAATGACATCTACAATAATTTGACTATTAGCGCCAACGGCAGCTAATATTTTTTCTTTCCAGGTAGTGAGTTGATTTTCGCTTTCTGTTAAGAGTTGCTTGACTAATGATTGAAAGGCTTTGACAACGGCCGCGTAAGGGATATTTCGTTGAAATTGGTCGAATTTTCCTGCTATAAAATAACCTCTGGCTTTAGTAATTGGTTTATAAACTTCTTGTACTAAGGCGGATTTTCCAATGCCAGAGTAACCGGATACTAGCATCATTTCGGTGCTGCCCCTGCTGACTCGCTCAAAGGCTGCTAATAAGGTTTCAACTTCTGTTTCTCTGCCGTAGAGTTTTTCGGGGATGAGGAAATGGTCTGTAATATCCCGCGTTCCCAATGCAAACGTCTCAATGTTACCCGTGTTTTGTAATTGAGCAAGACAAATCTCTAAATCGTGTTTCAGTCCTAATGCACTCTGATAGCGATTTTCGGCATTCTTTGCCATCAGTTTACTAACAATTTGGGATAAAATTAGGGGAACTTCTGGCTTGATTTGATGTACCGGAATCGGCTGTTTGGCTAGATGACAATGCACTAACTCCATTGGATCATCTGACTCGAAGGGTAACTGTGTTGTCAACAATTCATAGAAGGTCACACCAAGGGAATAAAAGTCACTCCGATAGTCAATGCCTCGATTCATTCTTCCTGTTTTTTCTGGGGAGAGATAAGCTAAGGTTCCTTCGAGGGTGTTGGGATTCTGGATTTCCTGGGTTTCTCTCGGCAGCAGGGAAGAAATACTGAAGTCAATGAGTTTAATTTGTTGGCTATGTGGGTTAATCAGAATATTGGCGGGTTTGATATCTTTATGAATAACTCGGTTTTGGTAGAGAGAGTGGAGAATATTTGCTAGTTCCCTGGCTAGGGTGAGAAAGTTTTCTAAAGATAGAGATTTATCGGGTTGGTTTTTATCAGTTGCTGCCGGGAGATAAGTAGACAGGGAAACTCCTCCAAAGTCTTCCATTATCAAAGCATAGGCGTTTTTGTAAGGTGCTAAATCGAGGGGTTCAACCACTCCAGGCAGACGTAGATTTTTGGCGATGGTATATTGGTTGCGGAATTGCAGCAGTTCGCTGAAGCTGGGGTATTCGTTTCGCAGCAGTTTGATGACGACTGGAGTACGATCGCTCTCCCGGACACCGCGATAGACTAAAGTGCGAGATCCTGCATAGAGTTGTTCTGTTATGCGATACCCTGGCAGGTCAGTAATTGTCTCCATTTTCCAGTTCTCAATAAATTGGGGGTTACTATATCTCTAGTTTACTCAGCCAACTTGCAAAATTCTCAATGGCCTCTAATGTTCCTGCAATTGTCAGTGGGCGTTCTGTACGAAATATCGCAGTTCGTTGGATACTGAAGCCATATTATTAATTGTTTTACAGGTTTTGATTACCAACTGATAATAAGCGGCAATCCAGGTCGGAAATCTACCTGTTGTCCCTGCACTTCTCCATCAAAACCAAGCTCGACAAAATACTCGGTTCCTATTCGCAACTTTAATTGATTTGTCTCAAGCACTGCTTGAAGTTCAGGTGACGGATTATTAGCAGCAGGACTGACTAATTCTACACGAGTAATTTCGCGGAAACCAACACCATGATCCAAAGGCTGTGACTTATCAGCAGAGTATTGATCTGGACGTTTACTAAAGGAAATTTGGAAAAGCATCGGCTCAGTCAACACATCACTATTTGTTCCTACTGCGATACTCATCGTTTCAGATAAATAAGGTGGACGATATGCCCAACTTGAAAATGCAACTGTGTCCTCAGAACCTTTGGCTGGACGCAAACAGATGCCAAATGGACACGCACCATTATTCCGATTTGTCGATCGCTCCCAAAGACGAGTCTGATGAATTGGCTCAGACTTCGCCTCTTCTGGATCGTGAACCCATAACAATTCCAACATTGCGTTATGGAAAAAGAAACAGCGATTGGCTGTACCTTGTCCGTGATGAATGCGAGATCCACCCTCAACTAAACCGAAGGATGATAAACGATTAGCTTCCGAAGCACCAATATCAGTAAGGATGAAAAGATGGTCGAATTCAAATGTCATAGAATTATTCATCGAATTGCTCGATCGCTCAAGTAATTTTAATCCCCTGTGATTGCTTTTTTTTCGCTCGCAACGCTGATGCTGCACAGCGTACTGTACCAAAGCCCCAAACCTCTAGTCAGTAAATCTTTCCCAATCTAAAATCTAAAATCTAAAATCTAAAATCGGTCGCCCCAACCTTCAAGTTACAACCAGATTGAGGAACCATCCGCCCGCATCCAGCAGTCTCAACATCCAGTTACCGACAATTCTGCTAAAGTCAGGTCATCATCCGGTGCATCTTGTAGAGACGTGATTCGCAGCCTCTGCCCCCAAAGCAGTAAAATCCCATCACATTGTCACCTGCCACCCGATCGGCAGTAAGTTAAAAATTAAGGTAGTTTGAAAATAATCGCCCAAAGTTGAAAGAAGCCTTGACATCTGACCTAAACTCTCTAACTTAGACCCTCTAGCTGCGCTGCCATCCATATTTAAAAGATGCCATGTCAACCTTAGTCATCGTCGAATCTCCCACAAAAGCCCGTACCATCCGCAACTTCCTGCCCTCCACCTACCGTGTAGAGGCATCGATGGGCCATGTCCGCGACCTACCATCCTCCGCCGAAGAAATACCAGAAGCCGTTAAAGGAGAAAAATGGGCGCAACTGGGCGTAAACGTGGAGGCAGACTTTGAACCCCTCTACGTCATCCCGAAAGATAAAAAGAAAATTGTTAAAGAACTCAAAGACGCCCTCAAAGACGCCACAGAACTGATTCTAGCCACTGACGAAGACCGAGAAGGCGAAAGCATTTCCTGGCATTTGCTGCAAATCCTCAAACCCAAAGTGCCCATCAAGCGGATGGTGTTTCACGAAATCACCCGCGAAGCTATCCGCGACGCCTTAACCCACTGTCGCGATATCGACAATCGAGTAGTACAAGCCCAAGAAACTCGCCGAATTCTCGATAGACTCGTCGGTTACACACTCTCCCCGTTACTGTGGAAAAAAATCGCTTGGGGTTTGTCCGCTGGTAGAGTGCAGTCAGTCGCAGTCAGGCTTTTGGTGCGCCGGGAACGCGAACGCCGCGCTTTCCGCCAAGGTAGTTACTGGGATTTAAAAGCCCTTTTGGAAAAGGGCAAGATTTCCTTTGATGCCAAACTCGTGACTGTCGGCAATGTGAAAGTTGCAAATGGCAGCGATTTTGATGAAAATACCGGGCAAATTATCGCAGGCCGGCGCGTACTTTTGCTCAACGAAGAACAGGCGCGGGCTTTACTTTCACGCATTCAAAACAAACCCTGGACGGTCGGCAATATCGAAGAACGGCCAGTCACCCGCAAACCGTCGCCGCCGTTTACGACCTCGACTTTGCAGCAGGAAGCTAACCGCAAGCTGCGGCTGGGTGCGCGGGAAACCATGCGAATTGCCCAAGGTCTCTACGAACGCGGTTTTATCACCTATATGCGGACGGATTCGGTGCATTTGTCCGAACAGGCGATCGAAGCGGCGCGCAGTTGCGTGCAAGAACTTTACGGCAGCGAATACCTCAGCCCCCAACCGCGCAAATACACCACGAAAAGCAAAGGCGCGCAGGAAGCCCACGAAGCTATCCGTCCCGCCGGCAGCACTTTTCGGACTCCGCAGCAAACGGGATTGGATGGGATTGATTTCCGCCTCTATGATTTGATTTGGAAGCGGACAGTCGCTTCTCAAATGGCCGATTCCCGCCAAACTCACGTTACGTTACAAACTCAGGTAGAAGATGCCGGTTTCCGTTCCAGCGGCAAACGCATTGATTTTCCAGGCTTTTTGCGGGCCTACGTGGAAGGTTCCGATGATCCAGATGCGGCGTTGGAAGACCAAGAGGTGATTTTGCCGGCGCTGAAGGTGGGGGATAAACCTAATTGTCAGGATTTAGAGGCAATAGGGCACGAAACTCAACCTCCCGCCCGCTACACGGAAGCTTCTCTGGTCAAAATGCTCGAAAGCGAAGGTGTGGGCCGTCCGAGTACCTACGCGAGTATTATCGGTACAATTGTCGATCGGGGATATGCCAAATTAATAGCTAACGCCTTAATTCCGACATTCACCGCTTTCGCCGTCACTACTTTATTGGAAACACATTTTCCCGATTTAGTAGACACCGGTTTTACTTCCCGAATGGAACAAACCCTCGATGAAATTGCCACCGGCGAGGCGAAATGGCTGCCGTATTTGCAAAAGTTTTATACAGGGGAAACCGGACTCGCAACCCAAGTCAAAGAACAGGAAAGCCAGATTGACGCGAAAGTTGCCCGAACTGTGGTATTGGAGAATATTGCTGCTAAAGTCTGCATCGGCAAATTCGGCGCATACCTGGAATCGGAAAGCGAAGAAGGTGTCGTAAAAGCATCGATTCCCCAAGATTTGACGCCGGCAGATTTAGACCCGGAACAAGTGGAGTTTCTGTTAAAGCAAAAAACGGAAGGCCCGGAAAAATTGGGTCTTCACCCGGAAACCGGGGAACCGATTTATGTGCTGATTGGCAGTTATGGGCCATACGTTCAGTTAGGGGAAGTTTCGGAAACGAACAAGAAACCGAAGCGGGCTTCTTTACCGAAGGGGACGGATAAGGATAGCGTGACGCTGGATATGGCGGTGAGTTTGTTGACTTTACCCCGGTTGTTGGGCACTCACCCGGAGACGGGGGCGAAGGTGCAAGCTAATTTGGGGATGTACGGGCCTTATGTGGTGCACGACCAGGGTAAGGTGGGGAAAGATTATCGATCGATCAAACCGCCGGATGATGTTTTGACGATAACGCTCGATCGGGCATTAGAGTTATTATCGCAGCCGAAAGCCGCCCGCGGCCGCAGCAAATCAGCCACACCTTTGAAGGAATTGGGCGCGCATCCAGAGTCGGGAGAACCGATCAATGTTTACGATGGCCGCTACGGCCCCTACGTGAAACACGGCGATATCAATGCTTCTTTGTCGAAGGATGAATCTGTGGAGAATTTCACCTTGCAAAGAGCACTGGAATTGTTAGCAACTAAGGAAGCAGCGGGAGGCGGTAAATCTAGCAGCAAGTCGAAGAAGTCTACTAAGACTGCGGCGGCGAAGTCGGAGACTGCAACTGAGAAGACTGCGGCGAAGAAAACTACTGCTAAGAAGACGGCGACTGCGGCGAAGAAAACGACTACTAAGAAGGCGGCGACTGCGACTGCGACGAAGAAGAAGACAACTTGAGTTTAGTGTAGTTTTCACTGATCGAGAAACCCGGACGGTGTAGGGGCGGTGTCCCCGTGCCCGCCCGGTTTTTTTGTTGGTAAAATACTGCACAAATTTAGGTTTGTACTAAAAACTTCAGTCCTTAAAATTCGGCTTGAGTATAGTAGGGCATAAGGTCTCTTGAATGCAATTAAGATATAGACGGCGGCCCATAACGATAGACTCGAATCACTTTTCCCGTCAATGTCTGAGCGATAGATATCGCATCATTAATATTAGCAGTCAGTCTAGCAATATCGTCATCTCGCGTGCAGGCAATAATACCGCAGTGGTCAGGTTGCAGCTTGTGCAGTTGAAAGAAATCGCGTCGGTTGACAGTCAAAACCGCCCGATTTTCAACGATCGCAAATGCTAATACATCCTCATCAGGCAGTCCAGCGTTTCCTGCTTGTTGAACAGTCAAGACATCATGCCCCAAAGAGCGTAGATTTTGCACGACTTGCCGGGGAAAGTGTTCGTCTGCATAGATACGCGCCATAGGTTTATTGGATATTTTCAGGTGTATCTAAAATCTCGTCGGCCTCGTCTTGCAGTCTCATTGCTTCCTCAATTTCGTCAGGGTAAGCTTCAGCATAAGCCCAAACATTTACTAAATCAGCGGCACTCAGATGGGGATAGCAATCTAGGATAAAAGCATCGGTAGCGCCCTCATTGCGATAGCTTGCGAGCAACCAAACGGGAATGCGAGTATTGTCAATACAAGCATCGCCGCCCATCACGCCGGGAGTTTTTGTAATCGGGCGTCCGCTGTTTTTCAGGCTTTGAGTTAAGATGCTGATTGCCTCAGCTTTGTCGATCGGCGTTAAGGCTAAGAGTTGCGCTTCTAATTCTGGGATTGTCATAGAGCTTATTTGATTTATGAATTATGTATGTATTTTATATTGTAGGGCGATATCCCTATTAGTTAGGTTTCTTGCAAAACGTTGTGGATTAATTCTGCTGCTAGCTATAGCTTATAGCGGTGAGTGAGGGCTTCCATGTCAACGGTGACTGCTGAGTGGCGCTTGGGTGCGGGTGTGGCTGGGGGTGCCGCGGGCAATTAGAGAGTTTCGTAGAAATAATCGATTCATCATTCTAGGTGTTGGTGGAGGTAAGGAGGTAACAAAATTGATGGGCGATCGCCATTTTTCCCAATCCCGGACAAAAGAGCGATCGCACGTTTCTCAATACCTCGATGAAAGTGCGATCGCTCTTTTTTACATAATTTGCACTGACGAGCGTATTCATTTGAGTTAAATTAGTCAGTTTGATATCATTTGCCCGATCGATCGCCCAAACCCCATATCCCTGACCTCGCGCTGGTCTAAAATCTCCTCAGCTAGAAAGGCGATATGTGCGATCGACCATTTGTGACTCTCAAACCTTTTAAGGAGAAATGTCTGTGGGCGGATGCCATCCAGCACTAACCCACTGACGCCTGACAGTAACAGCAATAGGATTGTTTAGTTGTAGGGCTGTTACTGTTGCGCGACCGCAATCTGTAAGTCCAATAATTTCTGTAGCGTCTTCACTCCAAGCAAAATTTTGTGACCCTTGTTGAGTGCGCGGATTAAACAACTTAACGTGCTTTTGCGTTACCGGATCTAATGCGTCAGTTTGGGTTCCTTTGTAATTATTGCATAGACTACAAGCCAGCCAGAGATTTTCTTCCTCATCAGTACCGCCAATCGCTTTAGGAATAATATGGTCAATTTCCAATATTCCCAGGACATACATTTGTAAACTGCGACAATAACCACACCGATTTTGAGCTTGTGCGCGAACTCTGGCTCTAACTTGTTCAGAAATCGCCATTTTGATTATCCTTTCAATGGTTCGAGCAAGCCGCGCCGCACAGCTTCATTTAAGGCTTGAGCTTGTCGCAATAGTCGAGTTTCATATATGTGGATTAATGCCTGCAATTCACCCAGTTCTACAGATGCGATCGTACCGGATTGTTGGCGGTCTAGCAATTCACTCAATCGTTGTTCTTGGAGTGGTTGCAGCCGGAGTTGAGTCTGAGTGATTACTTCTGAATCAGACAGTGCTGATACTGGTTTAGCGGTTGGTAAGAGAAAATTTTCCAGAGTTTCTACTAGAATCTCACTCACGGTGCGGTGGCGTTGCAGCGCTAGCAATTCTGCTTGGTGATAGACTTCATCTGGCAGATTTAGGGTGATTTGGGCGGTCATAGGTGCAAAGCTATGAAACTAATATTTATATTATGCCATATTTTACTTTGAGTATTAGACATCTGCCCAAAAGAAATGAAGAAGGATCTCGCTTTCTAAAAAGACGGCGACTGCGACCAAGAAGAAAACCAAGTGAAATTAGTTTAGTTTTCACTCATCCAGCAACCCGGTTTCTTAAAAAAACCGACTTTCTTTATTTATAAAATATTAGCCAAGCTGGCAAAAATAGGTTTGTACTTCCGTCCTTAAAATTCTCTTCTGTTCTCTTCCTTTGTGTCATAAACGTCTGCGCGGTTCGATCGCCCCTATTTTTTTTGAGACGTATCAACTCAAACTCTTGTCAAGCCTAGCTTTTGGGCTTGCTTGTCACCTGTTGGCCAAATCATCCTATTTACTTATTGACAATTGCTCTTCTCTGTTCAATTGTCAGGGAACGTATATATAAGGTTACAAATTGTATCATAAGCAACAGAAAGTACCCAATGTTTTATGTAGCGCTCTACAATTGAGAAAAGAAACAAGATTAAGAGGCGCGATCCCGATGGATATGAATATGGATATGAATGGAAACCTAGACTGGGAAGAAGCATTTGAGTACAGAGCGGGCTTAACAGTAGAGTTGAAGTCCCAGCCTGGGGTTTTGCATACGATCGCTTACTATGAAGTGATGATGGTACCGCCCATCTGGTTAGAAAATGACCCCCGTCCCCGCTATCCTCACGAAGTGCGAGTCGTTGCCCACCAGCCAACTGTGTCCAATGTTTGCCGGATTTCAGAGAGTCCTGTTTTAGTCGCCTCCTAAGTTTTTTCAGCGGGAAATATTGGCGATGGCATCTAGCCAGCAATCAAACCGATGCAGTGATTTTCGGATTGAGATTGCTTGAGTTTACTTTGTGGCGATCGCTTAAGATATACATGGTCGCGAAAGTGCGATCGACTCGAATCACTTGACCTGTTAATGTTGCAAGTGAGGAAATAGCCTGATTAAGATTAGCAGTCATTCTGTGAAATCATCCTCTCCCCTACAGACAATAATTGCAGCATGGTCAGACTGTAAGCTGTACAGTCTGATAAAATAACGGCGATTTAGAGTTAAAACAGCTCAATTTTCACTGACTGTAAAAGCTAACACTTCTGCGTCCGGATTTTTTAGGTTATCCTTTCCGGCTGCTTGCACTGTCAGAATATTTTCCCCCATCCGGCGCAGCAATTCTACAATTTCTCTGGGAAATTGTTCGTCACCATAAAGACGCGCCATTATTTCAATCCTCGTCATTCTTGCGGATAGCTATGTCACTTTCATCTGGAAAAGCTGCCGCATAAGCCGACGCATTTGCTAAATCAGTAGCAGTTAGTGTGGAATAGTTATCTAAGAGTCGAGACTCGTTCATACCCAAACGATGAAAGCTCACCAGTTCCCAAATAGGAATGCAAGTATTTCTCATACAAGCATCACCCCCACAGACACCGAGAGTTGGGCTAATTCCTTGCCAGGTGTTAGCTAAATTTTGCGTTAATAATTAGATAATATGTATTTGCTATTATACGCAATTCCTTTATCTCTGCTCTCTTCCTCTGCGCCCTCTGCGCCTCTGCGGTTCATAAAAAAAAGCTTTTTTACAAATGAAATAGCATTGCTATATCTGTTTAAAATCAGGCTAAATCTCTCTCATTATAAAAATTAATCGCCCTTTTACCCTGAGCTTAAACGAACCTAAAAAAAATTAACCCAAAACGAGTCATACCATTTTAAATTTTAGATTAAAGAATGGGGAATGACTGAGGACCTAAAGCTTTGGATATTGCCTACAGTTGAATTTTTTATGATAACTGGTATCAGCCATCAGCAGGCACAAAGTGAAATTATATTCACCTATAAATTCTTATGACTTCTACCTTGAGAAGTATTTTTTTGGGGACTAGAACAACACATCCTACTACTCGCAACATATTCTACGGCTCAGTGCGGAGTGCACAGCCTACAAAAACTCTTGTGTAAATCCTATTATGTATTGCTTAATCCCTTGATCCCCGCAAGTAGCGGCTTTTTTTTCCTCAGAATCGTGCGATGTTTAGCCAGAAATTAACATTGATTTAAACTTTAATGGAGGCATAAACGAGCTAGAATTCAATAGTTTGCGTGGAAGACATGGAGTTTAAATACAAAATGTCACAAATAACAAATTAATACCGATCGCACTTCTCGATCGCACTTTACAAAACAACCACAACTTAGGAGTCAATCGCTGATGATGCTAGGAACAACCGAGATCCCGCAATTAAAGCCACTTTCCGACTCAGAACTACACAAAATGAACGCCTACTGGCGGGCGGCAAACTACCTATCCGTCGGACAAATCTATCTCCTCGACAACCCCCTACTCAAAGAACCCCTCAAAATCGAACACGTCAAACCGAGACTCCTCGGACATTGGGGCACTACTCCAGGTTTAAACTTCATCTACGTTCACCTCAACCGCATCATCAAAGCCCAAGACATCAACGCCATCTACATCGCAGGCCCGGGACACGGCGGGCCGGGCTTGGTCGCCAACACCTATCTCGAAGGCACTTACAGCGAATATTACTCGAACATTTCCGAAGATGAAGAGGGTATCAAACGGCTGTTCAAACAGTTCTCCTTTCCCGGCGGTATCCCCAGCCACGTCGCCCCGGAAACCCCCGGTTCGATTCACGAAGGCGGCGAACTCGGCTACGCCCTCGTCCACGCTTACGGTGCAGTCTTCGACAATCCCGATTTGATTGTGGCGGCCGTTGTCGGTGACGGGGAAGCCGAAAGCGGCCCGCTGGCTGCTAGCTGGCATTCTAACAAGTTTCTCAACCCGGTTCGCGACGGGGCCGTGTTGCCGATTTTGCACTTGAACGGCTACAAAATTGCCAATCCAACTCTGTTGGCCCGTATTCCGCAGGAGGAATTGGAAAGTTTGATGGTCGGTTATGGCTACAAACCTTATTGGGTGGAAGGTTCAGACCCGGAAACCATGCACCAGTTGATGGCTGCAACTCTCGATACCGCGATCGGCGAAATTAAGGCGATTCAGGAAAAAGCGCGGACAGAGGGCTATTCGGGTCGTCCCCAGTGGCCGATGATTGTGATGAAAACTCCCAAAGGCTGGACGGGGCCGAAGGAAGTTGACGGTAAGAAAACAGAGGATTATTGGCGATCGCACCAAGTCCCACTTTCGGAAATGGCTTCTAAGCCGGGACACGTCCAACTCCTGGAAGATTGGATGAAAAGCTACAAGCCGGAAGAACTCTTCGACGAAAATGGGAAATTAATTCCCGAATTGGCGGAACTCGCACCCAAGGGAGATCGACGCATGGGGGCAAATCCCCACGCTAACGGCGGCCTGCTGCTGCGAGACTTGAAAATGCCGAAATTTGAAGACTACGCCGTTGACGTGCAAAAACCGGGCACTGTAATGGCAGAAGCAACCCGCGTTTCTGGCCGCTTCCTGCGAGACGTGATGAAACTGAATCAGGAAAACGCCAATTTCCGCATTGTCGGGCCCGACGAGACGGCCTCAAACCGCCTCGATCCGGTGTTTGAACTGACGAACCGGATGTGGGCGGGAGAAATTTTGCCCGAAGACGACCACATCTCCCCAGACGGCCGGGTGATGGAAGTCCTCAGCGAACATCTATGTCAGGGATGGCTGGAAGGCTATTTGCTGACGGGACGCCACGGCTTTTTCTCTTGTTACGAGGCGTTTATTCACATCATCGATTCGATGTTCAACCAACACGCCAAGTGGTTGAAAACTACTCGTCACATTCCTTGGCGCCGACCGATCGCCTCTCTCAACTACCTGCTAACTTCTCACGTTTGGCGACAAGACCACAACGGTTTTTCTCACCAAGATCCGGGTTTTATCGACCACGTAATTAACAAGAAAGCCGAGGTTGTGCGGATTTATTTGCCGCCGGATGCGAACACTTTGCTGTCAGTAACGGATCACTGTCTCCGCAGTCGCCACTATGTCAACGTGATTATTGCAGGGAAGCAGCCGGCATTGCAGTATTTGGATATGGATTCTGCGATTAAACACTGTACCGTCGGCATCGGTATTTGGGAGTGGGCCAGCAACGATAAAGGCGGCGAACCAGATGTGGTGATGGCTTGCGCGGGAGATGTTCCGACGCTGGAAACTTTGGCTGCTGTTGACATTCTCCGCCGAGATTATCCCGATTTAAAAGTGCGGGTGGTGAATGTGGTGGATTTGATGACGCTGCAACCTGCTAGCGAACATCCCCACGGTTTGTCTGACAAGGATTTTGATACTTTGTTCACGAAAGATAAGCCGGTGATTTTTGCTTTTCACGGCTATCCTTGGCTGATTCACCGCTTGACTTATCGCCGGACGAATCACCCCAATATTCACGTTCGGGGTTACAAGGAAGAGGGGACGACTACGACGCCGTTTGATATGGTGGTGATTAATGATCTCGATCGATTCCATTTAGTTGGAGATGTACTCGATCGCGTTCCAAAACTGAGTTCTGTCGCAGCTTACGGCAAACAAGCTATCCGTGACAAGCTGATCGAACACAGGCACTATATCAACGAACACGGCGATGATATGCCGGAAATCCGCGACTGGAAGTGGCCGCACGCGGGCCCGGTTTCGTCGGAAGCGCCGAAGGAAACGAAAGATCCGACAACGACAGGAGATCAAACCGTGCGATCGGGTGCACCGGGCTAGCGATATTCTGGCTAGGGACACGGCAATGCCGTGTCCGGCACACGATCGTGGATTAGGACACGGCATTGCGGTGTCCGGCGCGGGCGATATTCCTCTGCGGTTCGTTCAATAAAAGTCTCTTTCAACAATCAAATAAAAGTGGTATATATGAGCTTAAAAATCTACTTTGTACGACACGGTGAAACGACTTACAGCCAAACAGGTGGCTTCTGCGGCCATATCGATCCAGAATTAACACCCGAAGGTTCTAAAATGGCAGAACAGTTTGCCGCCAGTTACGCAAAATTGCCCTGGGAGGCTGTTTATGTCAGTCCGATGAAACGCACAATTGCTACTGCAAAACCTTTGTGCGATGCCGTGGGAATTGAAATGCAGCTTCGCGACGGACTGAGGGAGATTAATTACGGTAAGTGGGAAGGCAAAACAGTAGAATTAGTCAAAAAAGAATACGAAGAAGATTATATTAACTGGCTGACTGAACCTGCTTGGAATGCACCGAATGGCGGCGAGACTTCCGTGGAAATTGCTAGCCGATCGTCCTTAGTTATCGCAGAAATTCAGGAAAAGTACAAGAGCGGTAATGTTTTGGTTGTCTCGCACAAGGCGACTATTAGAATTATTCTGTGCAGTTTGTTGGGGATTGATTTGGGACGTTATCGCTATCGCATTGCCGCTTTAGCAGCTTCTGTCAGTATTGTTAAGTTTGACGTGCGCGGGCCGCTGCTGGAGGTTTTGGGCGATCGATCGTACATGGATGAAACTCTCCGCAATTTACCCGGTACTTGAAATTGCGGGTAAGGTGCGGGGGCGCACCCTACAGTCTGAAACTAAATCGCGCCTATGTAAGACAATCCTAAAATCGTACCCGTTCCCAAAATATGACCGAAGCAGAGACTTCCCACAAGTGCACCCAAACTCAAGCCGCCGACCAAACCCGATGAGGGCGCGGCTGGGCCTGTGTGAGGCTTTTGGATGGTCGAGCTGCCGATCGCAATAGCTAAAATATTGCAAATAATCATAATCAAACCAGTCGTGGGGCTCCACTCTACGGTTCTGGCGACAGTGGCAAGTAAAATTGGTGTAAACATCGATCGGCTCCTTAAACTTTAGTAAATGAAAATCTGCCTAGAAGATATATCAAAAAAATGCAACTGTTAGCTACAGATTGCATTAACAGTTAATTTTTCGACATTTTTCTTAATATTTTTCCCTGAGTCTCAAGATTTTTGAGTCCCCCTCTGCAGGGACGAAAGTTTGACAAAACGCGATTTCAATCGCCTAGCGATCGAAAGAACGAATCAACAAGACATAATCAAGCATGAAAATACTGGTGTTAAATGCGGGTTCTAGCAGTCAAAAGAGCTGTCTTTACGAGTTAAACGATGTCCTGCCCGATCGACCTTTGCAACCCCTCTGGGAGGCTCAAATTGATTGGACTCACCAGCAGGGTATAGCAGAGTTGAAAGTCAAAACAGCAAAGGGCGATCGGCTTGAGGAGGAATTTGCATCCGAGTCTCGCCAAGATGCTATTTCTCGAATGCTGGAGACTCTTTGGAGGGGAAAAACTCAAACCATTAATGATTTAAAAGAGATTGATATTGTCGGCCACCGCGTCGTACACGGCGGACAAGAATATCAGGAAAGTACGTTAATTTCCCCGGATGTTAAAAAGGCGATCGCCCGTTTATCTCTTTTCGCCCCTGTCCACAATCCGGTTAACCTCGAAGGTATCGAAGCGATTGAAAAAATCCTCGAAAATGTGCCACAAGTAGCAGTATTTGATACAGCTTTTCACGCACAATTGCCGCCCGCAGCCTTTGTTTATCCCGGCCCCTATGAATGGCTGGAAAATGGGATTCGCCGCTACGGTTTTCACGGGATTAGCCATCAATATTGCGCGCGTCGGGCCGCCGACATTCTGGGTCAAGATTTGGCAGATTTGCGGTTGATTAGCTGTCATTTGGGCAACGGATGTTCTCTGGCAGCCATCCGTGGTGGCTGGAGTGTTGACACGACGATGGGATTTACGCCTTTGGAAGGTTTGATGATGGGAAGTCGATCGGGTTCGATCGACCCAGGCATTCTCATTTATCTGTTAAAACAATCCGATTTTACTGCTGAGAAACTTGATAGTATTCTCAATCGAAATTCAGGTTTAAAAGGGATTTCAGGGGTGTCTAGCGATCTGCGGCAGATTGGAGATGCGATCGCCCAAGGTAATCAGAGAGCTCAACTTGCTTTGGATATTTACATCCACCGTTTGCGTGCCGGAATTAGTGCGATGCTGGCGAGTTTGGGAGGGTTGGATGCTTTAATTTTTACGGCTGGAGTTGGGGAAAATTCTGCTGTTGTGCGGGCTGCAACCTGCGAACCTTTTGGATTTATAGGGTTAAAATTGGATGAGGATAAAAATCAACATTCACCAGTTGATCGAGATATTGCGGTAGTGGATTCTGCCGTAAGAATTTTGGTAATTCACACGCAGGAAGATTGGGAAATTGCGCGAGAATGCTGGAAACTTTATCACTAACTTATTTTATAAATTCCTTCAACAGCGATGGCAGATTAGCTTCGCTGAAGCGTCAACAATCACCGACTGTGCAACCATGATTTCTCTAATTCATCTGCATTAATCTGTGTTTATCGGCCCTCATCTGCGGTAAAAAAAGAGAATTTATTAACCGCAGATGACAAAGGATTAACGCAGATTCACGCAGATAAAAAGAAGAGATATATTAATAATTACGATGCTAACAGATTTGATATGACAACGCAATGCGTAGCCGGATTGTTAAGGGTTGCTAACTGGAATTGATTTGGGGATGTTGGTTGATAGTAGCGCCAATTACAAAACTTGCCTGGGGGCGATCGGAATTTCAATAATAAACTCGCTTCCCTCTCCGGGTGCAGAAACGCAAGTCAATTTTCCGCCGTGAGAACTCACAACAATCGAGTGAGAAATAGACAATCCCAAACCTGTTCCCGAACCCACAGATTTAGTTGTAAAAAATGGATCGAATATCTTGTGCAGCACCTCAGTGCTCATCCCCGGCCCGCTGTCGGCAATTCTAATTATGACAGAATTCCTGTCTGTCACCTCTGTAGAAATTGTAATAGCAAGGTGTTGATGAGAGTTTTCCGGGTCATCTCTTGCTACGAGGAGAGCATCGATCGCATTGGTGAGAATATTCATAAACACCTGATTGAGTTGTCCGGCGTAGCATTCCACCAGGGGTAGAGAACCGTAGTCTTGAATCACCTTAATAGGCGGTCGTTCCGGTCTATCTTTGAGGCGGTGTTGCAAAATCAGTAGGGTGCTGTTAATACCCTCATGGATATCCACTGGTTTAAAGTCTGCTTCGTCGATCCGCGAAAAGTTTCGTAGCGATAGGACAATTTGGCGGATGCGATCGGTACCCATTTTCATCGAAGACAGCATTTTTGGCAGGTCTTCTTGCCAGAACTCCAGGTCGATTTCTTCGGCTGCAATTTGAATTTCGTCAGCAGGGTTAGGATAGTGCTGTCGATAAAGCTCTACGAACTCTAACAAATCTTGGGTGTATTGCTGTGTATGGACGAGGTTGCCGTGAATGAAGTTGACCGGGTTGTTAATTTCGTGGGCGACTCCCGCAACCAGTTGCCCCAAACTAGACATTTTTTCGCTCTGAATTATCTGTGATTGGGTGCGTTGCAACTCACTTAGGGCGTTTTTGAGTTCAAAGGTGCGGTTTTCCACCCGGTCTTCTAATTCTGCATTACTTTTTTCTAAGGCGGTAAAAGATTCGCGCAGTTGTCTTGCCATCTGGTTAAAGGAGTTGGCAAGGGCGTTGAGTTCTTGAATACGGCTGTCTTCTACAGCTTGGTCGAAGTTGCCAGATGTTATTGCCTCACTCGCCCGATTCAGTCGCAGAATCGGACGCGCAATCCAGCCGGAGGTGATAACGCCCATCCCACAAGCTACCCCCAATGCTGCTAAGCAGAGCAAGATTGTGGTGCGAGTATTGGCATCAATCTGTGCCATGAACTCGCTTTCTGGCACACTCACCACCACTAACCAATCCAATCCATATTGGTCGCGCCAGGGAGTGACTTGCACATAGTAGAGTTCTCCCTGAAAATCAAGTCGGAGATCCGTGTCTCCAGAAAGGGATTGAAACCCTTTGAAGCGTTGCTGGATTTGTTTGGCAATTCCTTGGACTATGGGATTGCCACTGTCGATCGCCTTCAAACGCCGAATCTCGTCTTTGACGGTGGTAAAGGGTTGTTCTTTCGCAGAATTTGCGATCAACAGCCCATTTCGTTCCATGATGAAAACCTGCCCTGAGCTACTGACATCTATACTCCGTAAGAAATCGCTGAGTTTCAACAGATGGATATCGACTCCAACCATTCCTAGCAAGCGATTATTTGCGTCATAGATGGGGCGACCAGCGGAGGCAGCGATGTAGGGATAATTGGGATAATTTACGGTGACGATCCGCGACCAGATGGGTTTACCTGCTTTCACGGGTTCGGTGTACCAGGGCTCTTGGAAGTTGTTCCAATCATAAATAGTCACGACGTGAGTGCGATCGCCTTTGTTATCGGTGGCATAATTGGTGACATTATTCGGCGGTTTGGGAGTCCAATCATCAATCACGATGTTTTTGCCGTCGTAGCGTGCGGCTCCTACTCCCTCACCCGTAGTCAGCCCAATGCCGATGTAGCTTAGGTCATAGGCCTGCATTTGGTGCCAGAAATACTTACCGAGGGTTTGGCGATCGCGCACATCTAGCAATCCCATCCGAATCGCATCGGCGTTAATCTGAATCACTTGATGCGGAATAGATAAATAAGCATCCAGATGTTGATTCACCGTACTGCTGGTTCGATCCATCAACCGATCCGCCAGGTCGTTTACCGCTTTTTGTCCATTTTTGAACGACAAATATCCCACCAGACCGACTGCTCCAAAGATTTGCAAAACAAATGGGACTATCAGTATGAGCTGCAATGGGATCGCCTGAGTTTTGCCGAAGTGACGTATCTTCATGATCGGAAATTACTTTTATTTTAGTATGATCTACTATCTACAGTTCGATCGTGAAGATACACACAATATTTACTTTTTTAATTAAAAATCTGACACTTTTTATGCTTTGCCGGAGCATTGCCACCTCGTCGTGATGAAAAGCCCTCAGTGCGGCTGCAAAAGGGCGATCGTCCTTTTGTCGAAACCCGATCGATCGACTTTGCTGCAGAGTTTTTGCCGAGCTTGAATTGCGAATTCAAAGTTTAGTAAACGCAATGCGTGGCCGGATTGTTAAGGGTTGCTAACTGGAATTGATTTGGGGATGTTGGTTGATGGTAGCGCCGATTACAAAACTTGCCTGGGGGCGATCGGAATTTCAATAATAAACTCGCTTCCCTCTCCGGGTGCAGAAACGCAAGTCAATTTTCCGCCATGAGAACTGACAACAATCGAGTGAGAAATAGACAATCCCAAACCTGTTCCCGAACCCACCGGCTTAGTTGTAAAAAATGGGTCGAATATCTTGTGCAGCACCTCCGTGCTCATTCCTGGCCCGCTGTCAGCAATTCTAATTATGGCAGAATTCCTGGCTGTAACCTCTGTAGAAATTGTAATCGTAGGCTGTTGATGAGAGTTTTCCGGGGCATCTCTTGCGACGAGGAGAGCATCGATCGCATTTGTCAAAATATTCATAAATACCTGATTCAACTGAGACGCATAACAAGTAATTAGGGGTAGCGTGCTGTAATTTTTAATCACCTCAATTCCCAAACGCCCGCCCTCTTTTCTCAAGCGCGGTTGCAGCAACATCACCGTACTGTCGATGCCTTGATGGATATCTACCGACTTCATTTGCGCTTCGTCGAGGCGCGAGAAATTCCGCAAGCTTAGCACAATATCCCGGATTCTTTCCGCTCCTACTTTCATGGAATCCAGCAGCTTTTGCAAATCCTCGCTCAAAAATTCCAGCTCAATTGTTTCTATTTCTTCTAAAATTTCATCAGCAGGTTCTGGATAGTGCTGCTGGTAAAGCTCAATCAATTTTAGCAAGTCTTTAACGTATTCGCTAGCCGGATTAAGATTGCCATAGATGAAACTTACAGGATTATTAATTTCGTGAGCTACACCAGCGACCATTTGCCCCAAACTAGACATTTTTTCCGTTTGGATTAATTGAGCTTGAGTTAGTTTAAGTTCCCGCAAAGTGTGTTCTAAACGCTCGTTCTTTTCATTTAACTCCTGCGTCCGTTCTTGCACTTTCTGTTCCACCGAATTGTAAAGTAGAGCATTTTCCAAAGAAATAGCAACTTGGGAAGAAAGCAACCTTAAAACTTCCAATCTGTGGGGAGTAAATGCTCCGACAGTCAAATTGTTTTCTAAATAAAGAATGCCGATCAGTTTGCCTTGATTGATGATGGGAGTACACAAAATAGATTGCAGTTGGTGTTTAGCGATGTAAGGATCGGCTGTGAATAGTCCCTCAGCCGCCGCATTGCTCAACACCAAATCCGAGCGAGTCCTTTCCACATAATTAATCACCGTCACAGGTAAATCATGATAGTCTCCAACAGGCGTAAATTGCAGCACAGCTACATCTTCAGCAAATACTGACGCCTTAGCTGAAATCAACAGTTGACCATCTCTAACTAAAATCAGAAAACCTAATTGAGCACCCGCATTTTCTAAGGAGATTCTCATCAAAGAAGCCAGCAACTTATCGAGGACAATTTCGCTAGAAATCGCCAGAGATGCTTTCATTACTGTTGCCAAATCCAGCACTCTCGCATCGCTGCCAGTAGAAGTATGAATAGTTGTGGTAGTTTGATTGTTGTTAAAACTTCCGTTGAGTGGCGTCATTTCCCGCAACTGCGGATACTTCTGTTCTAAATCTTCTACTTTGCGAACTGCACCCCAGCGCAAGTAGCACGAGTGAGCTTCGCGCAAGTGAATTTTGGCATATTGATACTTGCCTTTACTCAACCAAAACTTAGCTGCTAGTTCATTAGCTAGCGCTTCATTTTGAACAAACTCATTGTCTTGGGCTAAATTTATAGAGAAATCGTACAGTTCTACAGCTTCTGAATCTTTCTTGGAAATTCTGGCTATTTCTGCTTGTACTAAAAGATACTTGTGCAGAAAATTTTCGGCACAGTTATCTGCCCAAATTTTCATCTGTTTTTGGTTTTCCTCTAACTTTTCCAAGTATTCCTTTTGCTTCTCTTCTGAAACATTTGGAAAAACTGCGGCTAAAGTTAGAGAAAAGAAAAAATTCCATTCGGTAGCCGGTATCGCTCCGGTAATAAAAGATAGCTGTTTTTCTACTTCAAAAGCTAGTTGTAGCGCTTCGTTGAAGTTGCCGTACCAGTACATTACCTGGCATTTGCGAATCTGATAAAGACAGAGCGAGTACAAATTTTGATGAGCTTGACAGTTGTGTACGTATTCAGCTTCGCTGATATCTTCGCTTTCAAATACAAACTTTTCAGGAGTTAGTTTACCCAAGTTACGCAGGATTAACTCTACCCCTAATAATATATCAGTTACGAGCTGATTTTTGGTTTTTTGACTGAACTGCAAATATCTGCTCGTGTCGGCAAGAATTTGCGAGATTTCTTTACCTTGAAAAAATGAGTTAGCTATGCGGTTGGACAGGATATAACCCGCATACTCTAAATCTCCTGATTCTAAAGCGGCTTGATATCCTTCATTGCTGATAGCGTGGGAATCTTTGATGTGATTGAACCAGTAATAAAAAATACTGACCAAGGATGAACAAGCTCTGCACTTCAAGCCGATATTGCCAGATTTTTCGCTGAGATTCAGCGAGAGCAAGCCGAATTGATACGCAGCTTTGTAATCTCCCGAAACTGCGTTTAAGAACATACCGTAGCCAGCATAGCAAAGAGAGGCTTCGGGTACTAAACCGTATTGTAGAGAAAGATTGACTCCTTTTAAAACGCTGACTTTCCACAAGTCGGGATTTTTGAGGTACGCCGATGTCAGCAAGTTTGTAATTAATTTGACTGCAACTTTTTTGTCGGGTACAGTCATTTCGGGGGCGTCAATTAGGGAAGCTATTTCTCTACCTGCTAAAATATTTGTGGCTGTGGCAAATTCTTCGGATATGACTTTTTGTAGCCCATCTAGCGGCAAGTCAATGCCTAGCAAGTCTAAAGCTGTGATTCCGGCTTTAACGGCTTCTTCGTACTTCGCCCGCAGGGTGTACTGCACGATCAGCAGGTTGTAAATTTCTACCTTTTCTAAGGCCGATCGCGCTTTTTCCAGAGTTATATTAATAAATTCTTCGGAGTTCTCGAAATAACCGTTTAAATACTCAACATTTGCCCGCTCCATGTGCAAGGCAAAGGCTAAGTCGTAGTGGGCATCCCAAATATCGGCGCTCAAACCGTCCATGCCTGCGGTCAAATACTGCAAGGCAGCAACATAAGCAGTTGCATCTTTGGCTCTGCGGGCGGCGTCTAAATTCAGCGTTGCCAGTTCAATTAATTCTCGATCGTCTTTAATTAGCGATCGAGCTACATTCAAGTGATCGACTAATTCAAAGATTCTGTCAGCGCGATATTCAGCCGGAGTGTTTTCTAGGATCTGCCTGCCTATTTTTAGGTGAACTGCCTTTTTTTGCGAGTCGTCGATCAGAGCGTAAGCTGCTTGCTGTACGCGATCGTGCAAAAATTTATAATTCAGAATTAATAGCGGAAACAGCACGTAATCTAATGACTTGCTTTCCAATTCCGAAGTTGGCAGAATCAGTCCCGACTTAATCGCCGGCAACAGGTGAGAAAAAGTTTCCGAAGCTTCTTTTTCATTAATTAAAGAAAGAGTATTTAAGTCAAATTCGTTACCCAAACAAGCCACTAAACGCAAAACTTGCTGCGTTGAACTTGGCAGTTTTCTCAACTTTTGTACCATCAAATCTACTACATTGTCAGTGATAGCGCACTGCTCAATTTGAGTCATATCCCAATGCCAGCCACCCTTGCTCCCCGACTGTGGCGGGTGAAAAACTAGCAGGTTTTCCTGATACAATGTTTGCAGGAATTGATTGACAAAAAAAGGATTGCCGTCGGTTTTGCTGATTACCAATTCAGCTAAGGGTTTGACAGATTCTCGATCGCTGTGCAAAGTCTCCGCAATCAAATGAGTTATGTTTTCCACCCCCAGTGGCGACAAAGCAATCTGATTAATGATAGCTTCCTGATTTCGCAGTGTTTCCACAGTCATCATTAAAGGATGAGTAGGACTAACTTCATTATCCCGATAAGCACCAATTAAAAACAGATATTGCGTAGCTTCATCTGTCATCATCAATTCGATCAGCTTGAGAGTAGCCGAATCAGCCCACTGCAAATCGTCGAGAAAAATGACCAGCGGATGTTCTGGCTGGCAAAATACCCGAATGAAATTTTGAAATACTAAATTAAAGCGGTTCAGAGATTCCGTCGGCCCCAATTCAGCTACAGGAGACTGAGCTCCGACAATTAGTTCAACTTCGGGAATGACATCAATAATAATTTGTCCGTTTTGACCGAAGGAACTGCGGAGTTTTTCGCGCCAAACTGCTAATTGAGCCTCACTTTCAGTTAACAGTTGCCGCACCAATTCCGAAAAAGCGCTGACAACGGCAGAGTAAGGAATAGTTCGCTTGTACTGGTCAAACTTTCCCCAAATAAAATATCCACGTCGGCGGGTAATAGGTTTGTCTAAAATCTTCACCATTGCAGATTTGCCAATGCCGGAATAACCGGCAATCAGCATCATCTCGCTGCGGGATTTATGCTGTCCTCTTCCCAGGACTGACAAGGGAATTTCTTTTTTCGATTTGCTCTCTTTTTTGATGACAGAAATTTGAGAATTGTCGGTGCGGTAGCCTCGATTATTTGTTGCTGCCACCCGCTCAAATGCCGCTAAAAGAGTTTCAACTTCTCGCTGTCTGCCGTAAAGTTTTTGAGGTATTTGAAATTTGTCGGAAATATCTTGGCTGCCGAGAGGAAAATCGGAAACAAACCCAGATGTTTGCCACTGAAACAAGCAGGATTCCAAATCGGCTTTTAATCCCCAAGCACTTTGATAGCGCTCCTCAGCGGTTTTTGCTAACAATTTCATCACAATATCTGAAACAGCTTTAGGAATTTCTGGGGCTATTTCAGCGAGAGGTACTGGCTGTTTGGCTATGTGACAGTGAACTAACTCCATGGGATCTGTAGTGGGAAAAGGGAGTTGTCCTGCCAGGATTTCATAGAAGGTCACGCCGAGGGAATAAAAGTCGGTGCGGTAATCGACTACCCGGTTCATTCTGCCGGTTTGTTCGGGCGACATATAGGCTAAAGTGCCTTCTAAAAAATTGGGATTTTTATTGGGAATATTTTCAAGGTTGGATGCTGTAGAGATGCTGAAATCTATTAGTTTTACTTGTCCGGTAGCAGGATTAAAAACTATATTAGAGGGATTTATATCTTTATGAATTACATTTTTTCCGTGAATTTCTCCCAAAGTTTCAGCAACTTTGATAGCAGTAGTCAGAAATCCTAAAATGGTAAATTTTTGGGAACCCATAAATATTTTTAAAGATTCCCCACCAAAATCTTCTAAGATCATTGCCAGACTATTTCTAACCTGTTGCAACTTATACACTTTTACAACTCCGTCCAACAGGCTTAAGTTGGCAGTGATCTCATATTCGCGCTTGTATCTATTCAGTTCTTCAGGAGTCGGATAGTCTTCTTTGATAAGTTTGATAATAACAGGTTGGTTGTTCTGCTCGTTGTGGCCGCGGTAAACCAGGGAAGTGCTGCTTTCATAAATGAGAGCGAGAACTGCAACGCCGGGAATTGCCATCATAGTTGGGTTCTCTCAAATTAGGTGTGCTTGGTCAATGTTACAGGAGTTACGCGCGGCGGGCTAGAAACCGGGTTTCTTCGTTGCTAGTCGTTGACAAACCCAAGATTTTTTCGTATAAACCGGGTTTCTTTTCGTAAATCCTCTGTTATTCTTCATTATCGCTCAAGAGCTATCTTTTGGGATGTGTGGGAAAGCAGGCCTTGACAACAAAGAGCTACTGCTGACAAAAGCGCCCTGGGGCTTTCGTCACCTCAGCAGTTAGGTAAACAAAATCACAAATACAGGATTTGTGTAAGGATTTACTCTAATGCTCGATCGCCATTCTGACAACCAAATCATCTCCGATTCTAAGCAATCGCTTGACTTTAGTGGAGCGTCACCACATCTCGTGAAAATACGCAAGTGCTTAAAGATTTATTTTTTCCGGTGATCGGGCCCGAATTTGCGGTGCTTCAAAAAAACCGGGCGGTGCAAATCTTAACTATAATTGGCGACCGAGGCGCTGAGGGAAGTAAGTGTTGCTTCGGAATCTGAAATTTTGTTCAGTTCTATCTATTTTGACCGATCGATTAACAATACTAACTGACCGAAATTATCCAGGATACAAGCCCCCGGATTGATCCGTCCAGAAATAAAAAACCTGTATCCGATGAAACTTGCCCCCCGAATTTATCCGTGGGGTCAATGCTTCAATTCTAAAATCTAAAATCTAAAATCTAAAATCGATTGACCGTTTGACCAGAGTAAATTTGACAAAAAATGCAGAATTCTTGCACCTTGTCTGGTGCGCGGCGGCGAACCCTACATTAATCAAATTTGCCTAACTCTTAAGAAAAGTTGAGGAAAGATTAAGAATTATTGCCATAAAACTAAGGTCAATTTGTTGGGATTACGAGCCAAATCCCAAGCAGCCAAAGCATTTGAGCATTTTCCAAAATCTGTAAATCCTCAGAAAGTTACTATTTCTAAAGGATTCATCCGGTGAGAAAATCAGAAACAACCTTAAAATTTAGCAGTAATCGCCCGATCGGGCAATTCTCAACCAGCACCAGGAAAAATACCTATGAAATTGGCTTATTGGATGTACGCAGGGCCAGCCCACATCGGCACTTTGCGCGTTGCCACTTCCTTCAAAAACGTCCATGCAATCATGCACGCACCCATAGGAGACGACTATTTCAACGTCATGCGTTCCATGCTGGAGAGGGAACGGGATTTCACCCCGGTAACTACCAGCGTCGTTGACAGACACGTACTGGCGCGGGGTTCGCAGGAACGGGTGGTGGACAACATCACCCGCAAAGATAGAGAAGAGCACCCAGATTTAATCGTGCTCACCCCGACTTGCACCTCCAGCATTCTGCAAGAAGACTTGGAAAACTTCGTGGAGAGAGCTCAATTAGATGCTAAAGGCGATGTATTGCTGGCGGATGTTAACCATTATCGGGTAAACGAACTGCAAGCAGCCGATCGCACTTTGGATCAAATCGTCCAATTTTACATTAACAAAGCCCGCAAAAAAGGCGATTTAGTAGAAGCCAAAAGCGAAAAACCATCTGTCAACATTATCGGTATGTCTACCCTGGGTTTCCACAACCAGCACGACTGCACCGAGTTGAAGCGTTTGATGGCAGATTTGGGCATTGAAGTCAACGAAGTTATTCCCGAAGGTGCTTCGGTTCATAACTTAAAAAGACTGCCGCGCGCTTGGTTTAACTTGGTTCCTTATCGGGAATTGGGGATGATGGCCGGGGAGTATTTGCAAAAAGAATTCGGCACGCCGATGGTGGATATTACGCCGATGGGCGTGGTGGAAACTGCGCGCTGTATCCGCAAGATTCAGCAAGTTTTGAATGCTCAAGGTGCGGATGTTGATTACGAAAATTTTATTGACCAACAAACGCGGTTTGTGTCGCAGGCTGCTTGGTTTTCGCGATCGATCGACTGCCAAAACTTAACCGGCAAAAAAGCCGTCGTATTTGGCGATAATACGCACGCTGCGGCGATGACGAAGATTTTGGCTCGCGAGATGGGAATCCACGTTGTGTGGGCTGGAACCTACTGCAAACACGACGCTGATTGGTTCCGGGAACAGGTTAGCGAGTATTGCGATGAAGTGCTCGTCACGGACGATCACGGAGCGATCGGAGATGCGATCGCCAAAGCCGAACCTTCGGCAATTTTCGGCACCCAAATGGAACGCCACGTAGGTAAGCGCTTGGATATTCCTTGCGGCGTAATTGCTGCACCGATTCACGTCCAAAATTTCCCGATCGGCTACAAGCCATTTTTGGGTTATGAAGGTACAAATCAGTGCGTAGATTTGGTCTACAATTCCTTCACTTTGGGAATGGAAGACCACTTGCTGGAAATCTTCGGCGGCCACGATACCAAGGAAGTGATTACGAAGGGTATCTCGGCTGATTCTGATATGGGTTGGACGAAGGATGGACAAGCTGAGTTGAATAAAATCCCTGGTTTTGTGCGGGGTAAGGTGAAGCGGAATACTGAGAAGTTTGCGCGCGATCGGGGGATTGATAAGATTACCGTTGAGGTTCTTTACGCAGCGAAGGAATCTGTCGGCGCGTAGTTTATTGGTAGGGTGGGCATTTGCCCACCTCACTTAGTAAAATAGAAATGCACTGTCACTTTTCAAACATAGAAAAGTTCTTTATGGCTAATTCTGTTGCTTTCCAGACCGCGATCGAATATGTAGAATCTCTGGCAATTGAAGAGCAAGATTTGTTAATTGAATTAATTCAGAAACGGCGAATTGAAAATCGGCGAGTCGAAATTGCAAGCAATGCAAGAGAGGTTTTGATAGCTTTAAAAGCCGGCACAGCAAAGCGAGGCAACTTTGCACAGTTAAAAGCTGATTTACTAGATGAAGAATGAAAACTCTAGTTTGGAACAACAGTTTTAAACGGGCTTTTAAACGGGTTATCAAGAGAAATCTGCAATTAGGTGAGAAAATATTTTCGGTTTTGGAGTTGTTAGTGAACGATCCATTTTCTCCTCCATTGAAGCCATATAAACTGCGGGGGCAATTAGAAGGACTTTGGGCTTGTTGGGTTGAGTCCGATTGCCGAATTATCTATACTTTTGAGCAAGATAATGAAACGCAAGAGGAATTGATCGTCTTGATTGATATTGGGACGCATGATGAAGTATATTAACTGACAATCGCCCTTTTCAAACCAAGGGCGATCGGCTTAACCCGCCGGCACTTGCACTAACTGCCTGACATCCTCTGCCAGTCGAGTAAAATTATTAGAGTGAAGAGTCAACAACACATCCACACCTGCTTTCAGTGCAGCTTCAGCAATTAACCCATGGTAAATCCCTCCCCCCGGTAGGTTTAAACTAACCATTTTGGGTAGTCCTGCATAGGCAGTATAATTATGGGTTTTATTTGATAGATAAACTGGCCTTATACTCATGAATAAAATACCAAAGAGCTGCCCATGTGATTGGAGAGTGTTTTAGAGAATGAAAGAGTTTTTTCCCCTAGAGATATTCTTGGTCTGATGGTATTATTAAATCTGTTTATATAGGGTAGTCCTGACTATGCAGGACTACCCGATCGCACTTATCGAAATTGATGAAAACTAGCATCAGCGCCCGCAGTTGGCTCACACTATTTAAAATAATTCTCTGCTTTGTCCTCGTGATCGCCTGTTAGTACATACAGCGGTTCCCGCTGTAATGAGGTACAATCAATAATAATGAAATATCATTGTGTAATCAAACCTAATGAAAGCA
>NZ_JAUBPW010000084.1:0-27936 GCF_036700965.1 Microcoleus sp. Pol8_D6
ATCTAGGGAGTAGGGTTTCATTGTTCTCTTTCTTACCACCTCTAATATTGTACCTAATCGTTAAGCAAAGTGCTGTAACTGGAATAATCAACTTCAGCCAGGAAAATCAACTGTTGTTGGCAATCACGGTTACGCAAATGAATTATACACAAACCTAATTAAAGGAACTGTTTTCCCTCAGCCTGATGGAAAAGTTTTAGACCTGGATAGGTTAAATTCAGGAGAAAGCGGTAGAATCGACGTTGATACCTTAAGAGTTTTTTTTGCCGGATCAACTTCTGGCATTTTTGGTAGCGATGGGAATCGGAAAATTTTAGGAACTCCCAGCGAAGGCGATAAAGAAAGCTATGTGCAGTTTGACGACAGTGAATTTACTACGGCAACTGATATTAGTTTTAATCTGGGCAATTTGACTTATCGCAATGGAATTACTGTTTTCGGTTCGGAACCTGAAGGTGATTTTCCTCTCAATGTTACGCTGTCTCTCACTAATCCTGTGCCTAGCACCCAGACTTTTAATTTCTCATTTAACTTGACTTCTACATTAAACGAAACTGACGATCCTGTTAAAGATGGAGATATACTTCGCTTTTCTGATGGTACTGCTAAAGAGCAATTCACATTCAAAGGAATAGACTATAGGCTGCAATTAGTTGGATTTTCAGCGGATAGCGGTAAAACAACATTAGGGCGATTTAACACACCGGAGCAACGATTTTCCGAAGCTCAGTTGATTGGTAAAATCAAACAAGTATCTTTTCTGGAAAAAGCCGCCGAAGGGGTGATTGTACAAATAGAAGGAGCGACTAATGCAATAAAAGAGTTACCCGGGCAAATAACAGACAAAATTCAAAATACTATCGATGACTATAATACAAGACTTGCCAATTATAGTAAAGGCTTTTTAGATGGTCTGTACATTAAATTCACGGGCCTGCCTAGCGGTCTTTCTCAGCAACGAGTTGCCCAAAACTTACAAGCCTCAGCCGAGCCCTATTCAACTTTTCAGATTACTGAAGCAGTCATGGCTCAATATCCCGGAGGGCTTCTGGGAACTGAAAGTAACGATAACATAATCGGTTCACCTGCGACAGATGTAGTATTAGCTGCGGAGGGTGCTGACACTCTTGAAGGTGCTGGTGAAGGCAATTATTTGCTGGGAGGAAAAGGTGACGATCGCATTTTAGGAGAGGATGCTAACGACATTCTAGGTGGCAATAAAGGTAATGATTTCGTCTCAGGAGGTGTTGCGGATGATTTAGTGAGGGGAGGAAAAGGCAACGATCAAATCTTTGGTGATGATGGAGAAGATATCTTAATTGGTGAAAGAGGAACGGATCGCTTGACTGGTGGAGGTGGAAGCGATATTTTTATCTTGAGAACAGACACAGGTACAGAAGAAACTAATCCTGCTACTGCTGATTGGTTAATTGACTTCAATGCTAGCGAGGGCGATCGCATTGGTATCAATGGAGGCGTGCCTATAGACATTCTCACCTTCACTCCTGCTGATGTGAATCAAGATGGTATTGCTGACACCATTATTCAATACACAGAAACCAGTGAAATTTTTGGTGTCTATACAAATATCTTTGGTGTCGTCATCAACACACAGCCAGATATTGTGAAAAGTTCCTCGTTCAGTATACCCTTGAACGACCCAATCACCCAGATAGGAATGCTGTAGGAAATTCGCCCAATTGTTGCGTCACAGCAATATTAAGAAGTGCGATCGCCCTTACGACAAAAAGTGAGATCGCCCTTAATCCCTCCTCATCCATCCGTGTTCATCTGCGGTAAAAAAAAGTGCGCTCGCCCTTAACACAAAAAGAGCGATCAATCTGTGGTTGCCCTTACACCCAGACGGGGCGGGCACGGGGGCACCGCCCCTACATATCTGGTTGGGGGTGGTATTTTTCTAGATGCAAAGGCTCATCTTCCCAAGCGATTGGATTGTTGAGGATATATTCACGAATTTTTTCGCAAGATTCTTCATCACGAATAATGGGTTCGTGATAGTTACGCTGCCAAAATTTTTTGTGGAAAGGTGTCCAACCTAAATTCGCAACACCATGTCGGTATTTAGCAGTTGTTAGTGATTTGAAGCGGTGAACCACATCTGGCAATGTCATGGGTTTCTGAGGGTTATCGCCAGAAATATTGTCTGGCGTCAAAATAATAATTCCGTGAAAGTTATCTGGCATTAACACAAAAGCATCCACTTCTACGCCTGGATAATGCAATGGCAATTCATTCCACACAGTTTGCACCATCAGCCCTGGTTCGCTTAGATATATTTGGCTATTGCGGATTTCTCCTAATGTATGTAAACCACCATTAATGCAGATAGTGACAAAATAAGCTCCGGCTTGAGAATAATCATATCCCTTGAGGCGAATAGAACGCCGATGATGTTTAGCAGCGTCGTACTTCATGATAATTCAATTATGATCTCAATTCGATTTTACCGTAGGGGCGGTGCCCCCGTGCCCGCCCCAGCCTAGGGCAACCACGGGGGGATTGCCCCTACAGGTATATTTGGCACGATCGCCTATCATTGACGATCGTGTTCAATCGATTTGACTGTAGGGGCGGTGCCCCCGTGCCCGCCCTGACCTAGGGCAACCACGGGGGGATTGCCCCTACAGGTATACTTGGCGCGATCGTCCTTTCTTCCCTCCTCATCCATCCGTGTTCATCTGCGGTAAAAAAAGAGCGATCGCCCTTACGACAAAAAGTGCGATCGCCCCTTTCAATTCCTAGCCAGAAATCACCTCACTCAAAAGATGAGCCTGAGAACCCTCCAGACGAGGCCCGTGAATCTGCACCACCCTAGAAGCCAAATAATTGCCCCAGCGAGCCGCTTGTGTAGAACTCAAACCGTTAGTAATTCCAAACAAAACACCGCCCGCAAAAGCATCACCAGCACCCACAGTATCGATCGCCTTTACCGGAAATCCAGCCACATCAACAATCTGTTTGTTCTCCACCACCATGCAGCCTTTATCCCCATTAGTGATAAAAGCCAAATCCGAAATCTCGCTCATTTTCCGAGCGCACTCTGACAAAGATTCCTCCTTAAAAAAGCTCCGAACTTCATCAGCATTGCAAAAAATTACATCGCAATATTCCGAAACCACCTTGTGAAAATCATCAGCAAAGCGATCGACTAAAAAGCCATCCGAAAAAGTAAAAGCCACCTTCACACCCAGACGCTTAGACTGTTCCATCGTCTCAATGCTAGCCTTTCTCGGATCGGGAGCATCCCAAAGATAGCCCTCAACATAACTGTACTTGCAGTGACTCAGGCGATCAACATCAATATCAGTCGCCGCCAGAGTAGTAGAAACACCCAAATTAGTACACATCGTGCGTTCCGCATCCGGCGTAGTCAGCACTACACAAGTACCCGTAGGCCCGTTCGACTCAGCAGCAGGATGCACGTTAAAATCAATCCCCGCCGCCAGCAAATCTTGGCGGTAAAATTCTCCGTTAGTATCCTTAGCAACCTTCCCCGAATAATACGCTTTACCGCCACTCTGAGCCAAACCAATCATCGTATTTGCCGCCGAACCCCCCGATCGCATTTGCAGCGAATTGTGTTCTAAATCGTGCAAAATCCCCCCCTGCGTTTCCGAATTCATCAGCGTCATCCCGCCGCGATTCAGCCCGTGGCCGAGTACAAATTCATCTTCCACCAATGCTAGAATGTCTACAAGGGCATTGCCTACCCCAAATACATCCACCGAACGGGAATCTTGATTATTTTCTGTCATCGCTGCTTTTTTTTTACACTAACTATCAACTCTATAATAAATCGGATTAAAGTCAACATCCCCACTCCCAATCTAAAGTCCCCAACTTAAAATCTAAAATTCAAAATCCAAAATCCCCAATCTAAAATCTAAAGTCCAAAATCTAAAATCGCTATGACTTGTCTCCCACCTCTGATTCAGCAAATGTTGCATCCCGGTTTTTACCCGCACGGGGTGACAGAACCAGTGCAGCTAATTCAGACTCACGCTTCCTTTGTTTTGCTGACAGGAGATTATACTTACAAAATCAAGAAACCAGTCAACTTTGGCTTTTTGGACTATTCTTCGTTGCAGAAAAGGCACCATTTCTGCAACGAAGAATTGCTGCTGAACCGACGCACTGCACCGGAAATTTATCTAGAAGTTTTGCCCATTGTTCAAATTGGGGATTCGTTTCAATTGGGCAGCAACTTACCTGCTATAACTCCGGCTGAAGTTGCTGTAGAATACGCACTTAAAATGCGGGAGTTTCCTCAAGATTCGCTGTTGCTTAGTTTGTTGGAACGCGGACTGTTGACCGAGCAAATTATGGCAGACTTAGGGCGGGAAGTTGCCAAGTTTCACAGCACGGCACTTAGTAATAGCTACATTCGCACATTTGGCGAAGTCAGTCAGATTCGTACAGCAATAGACAACAATTACCTGACTTCGCAAAAATATATCGGCGGGCCGCAGAGTCAAGCCCAATTTCAGGAAAATAAAGATTATACTGATGCGTTTTTTGCAGAAAATCAAGAGTTATTTAACCTGCGGATTGCCAATAATAAAATTCGCGAGTGTCACGGAGATTTACACTTGCGGAATATAGCCTTGTGGCAAGATAAAATATTGCTATTTGACTGCATTGAATTTAACGAACCTTTTCGCTTCGTTGATGTGATGTACGATGTGGCTTTTACTGTAATGGATTTGGAATCGCGCGGGCGCAGAGACTTGGGTAATGCTTTTGTGAATACTTACATCGAACAAACAGGGGATTGGGAAGGACTGCAACTCTTACCTCTGTATTTGAGCCGTCAAGCTTATGTTAGAGCGAAAGTAACTTCGTTAATGTTGGACGATCCGGCTATTTCAACTGACCAAAAAGCAGAGCTTTCACAGACAGCAGCTCATTACTATAAACTGGCTTGGCAATACACACAACCGCACCGGGGAAAGTTAACTTTGATGTCGGGTTTGTCGGGTTCTGGCAAGAGTACAGCGGCTCGATATTTGGCTCGCCGCACAGGGGCAATTTACATTCGATCCGATGCGGTTCGCAAACATTTAGGCGGAATTCCTTTAAATGAACGCGGGGGACAAGATTTGTATTCCGATGAAATGACCGCGCAGACTTATGGTAGATTGTTAGAGTTGGGGATAATTTTGGCTGACCGAGGTTGGGATGTGATTTTAGATGCCAAGTTCGATCGCCAAAACTTGAGAACCGATGCAATTAATCAGGCTCAATCCCACGGCTTGCCCCTGCAAATTATTTACTGCACCGCATCAATTGAAGTATTGCGAGAACGACTGCAACAGCGCAGGGGCGATATTGCCGACGCGACAGCCGAACTATTGAGTTCGCAGCAAGCAGCTTTTGAACCTTTTACAGAATTAGAGCAAATTTCTGTAAAAATTGTAAATACCGCCCCAGACTTAGAGGTACAATTAAACGAGATTTGTGGGGAGTAGTTGAAGCTCGATCGCCCTTGCCAATTTGATTGTCTGCTAATATTGTAAATATCTTTCTGTGTGATTACAAACAAAACTTACAGCTCATGCCAAAATTTACTGGAGACTCCAAGGGGTTTAGCCCCGCGCTGATATGGTTTGTGTTGTTTACCGTTGGGTTTCGCTTAGTAGGATGTAACCTGGTCCTGAGTCTCGGCTTGGGTGTCATCGGTGGCGTGGCAGCAGGTTTAATTGTCGCTTGGTGGCACAACGAATTACTACTCAACCCGAATATGAATTCCAAGGACAAAACCTCGGATGTTATCGTCAATAAAGAAGTAGTGCAAAGGGATGCCCATAAATATAGCAAAACCTCTAGGGGTGATGCTGCTACATTGTTTGGCTGGTTATCTGGACCAGAGGATCGTCGCTAGCACTGAAAATAGTTTTGAGTAGTGAGTTGTAAGCTTTAAGTTAAAGAGTTCATAATTCACAACTCAATATGAAAAATTAACCACTCCCGCCACTTAAATTACTAATTACAGATTAGCGAATAACTAGAGTCCATTACCAATTACCCATTACCGCTAACGAGCAATTTGAATTACTTGCTTAATGTTTGTATTTCTCTCGAAACTCCTGCCACTTTTTATTTATCCTTTGGGGTTGAGTTGCCTGTTAATGATGGCGGCTTTAATCACACTTTGGAAGCGTCCGAAATGGGCGGCGGCGCCAATTGCTGCGGCTTTAATTATTTTACTGCTCGGAAGTAGCGGTTGGGTTTCAAAATCATTAGTTCGATCGCTCGAATGGCAAAACTTGCCAACCGCCGAACTCCCCCAAGCTGAAGCGATTATCGTCTTGGGTGGCGGTGTCAAAGCAGCTTTACCTCCCCGTCCTTGGGTAGAATTAGCGGAAGCGGGCGATCGAATAATCTACGGTTCCCGACTTTACAAGCAAGGCAAAGCTCCTTTGCTAATTCTCAGCGGCGGTAGAGTAGATTGGAAAGGCGGCGGGTCTCCCGAATCGGCAGACATGGCAGAAATTGCCCAAACAATGGGTGTACCGGCATCAGCAATTCTGCAAGACCCCGATTCACATAACACTTATCAAAATGCCGTCAACGTGCGGAAAATTTTAGATGTTAAAGCTATAAAAGGGCCGATTTTGCTAGTGACATCGGCTATGCACATGACTCGATCGCTCTTAATTTTCCAGCGTCAGGGAATAAAAGCAATTGCCGCACCAACAGACTTTCAAATCACGCAGCAGGATATCGCAGCCTCCCAAAACAATTGGCAAGCAGTCGCCTTGGATTTATTGCCGGATACCTATCATTTAAACCAGTCAACTAAAGCTTTGAAAGAATACATCGGCTTAATCGTTTATCGGCTGCGGGGATGGCTTTAACAGAATTTTAAATTTGGGGTTTTGGATGGAAGAATTTAAGTAGTCTCAACTGTTAAGTCACTTCCCAAATCCAAAATTGATTCAGTGTGCTAGCTTAAAGTCAATACAGCCAATATTAGCCACCGTCGCCCCCAAACAATCATGCTGCCCCACGAGTTGCAAAACATTGCCCCAGAACCGACTCCCGCGGCCGAAATTTTTCAGAGACACCAAATTGTCCGCGAGTTTTACGACGAAATTAAGTACCGTCAAGAACTAGAAATTCACTGCCAGTGGTATTACGCTACAGCCAAGCTGCATCAGCAGGAATTGCAGAAAATGCAGGGAGATTGGAATATTTTAGGTTGGTTCAGCCGCAGAGGGTCAAAAAATTAAGGATTAAATAAATTACGAATATTAACTTAATCCCACTTTAAACAACCGAACCCCAAGATCCCGACTTCTTTAAGAAGTCGGGGATCAAACAGCTAGACTTCAGAAGAGATCAATTCAACCTCATCTTCTTTGAAATGAGCTTTAAATTTTTTGTCAAACTGAACTAGAACCGGCCAATTGGCACTTACAGGTCTGCCGTGCCATTCCTGAACGATCGCCACGACTTCGCCTTCCATACCCTTAATATCAAATGGTTGACTGCGATTTTCAGGATGGTGGTAGACAACAACAGAGTTTTTAATGCAAACGCGATCGCCAACTTTCATAAATTTAAACTTAGTGTTCTTTCTTCCAAACTCTACAAAGCGCGCACGTGCAGAACACCTGTACGCTTTGGGGACAGTCTTTTTATCTTCCCACATAAGTAGAGCGAAAACTTAAACAAAATTGGTGGTTCTCTGTCGGTGCTTCTATCGCCAGCCAAGATCGGCATGGAGGCATCCAGGCCGATCTATTCTCGATTGAACCCGGAGGCCCGATCGGCATTTCAAGCTCGATCGGGCGGATTCTCAAGGGCGGGAATAGATGCAGGCTAATCAGAAAACTATTTACTTAACTGATTTAACCAACACTCAACATCAACAGCCAAGGTTTGACCCAACTCCAGCAACTGCCGGATCGAAGACAACTCCCAGCCGCCGCCTGAACGTGCAATCTCCAAGGCAACAGCAGCCACCGCAGTTTCGTCCGCCGAGGCATCTTGCCGTTGCAGCCAGCCCAAGCACAGAGGCACAATTTGGCTGTACAGAGAATCGAAATACAGTTCCTGCGATTTGTCCAAACACAAGCCTAAACTCAGCCGATCGCCCACAGCAATCAAACGCTCGATCGTGCGGATATCAGCTTCCAACTTGACAGGCGAGCGCTCATCCACACCCGATCCTGCTTGCAGCAGCGCGTCTAGCGATCGCCAAACCATCTTTTCCAAAATTTCCTTGACTTCGGGAACGTTCAACCGACAGCGGAGATGGCCGCTTTCAGTGGCGATCGCCTCAATTTCGGCCAGCAGGGGTTCCACATCCTCGGTTTCCAGTTCCAGGGCCTTGGCCGCCGTCAAACAGCGGTGTCCCAAAGCCACCTCAGCAGCCACCTGCAACTCTACCGGCACCGGCAACTCGTCTCGGTGGAACGCCATCATCACCCCGTAATTTTCCCGGTAAACCTGAGTGTAAAGCTGATCCAAGCGAGTCAAATTTTCCTGACTCAACAACTGCACGATCCGGTGGCGTTCCTCAGCAAACAAATCCCGCAAGCTAAAGGACTGATCCCCAAACAGTCGCACCATTTCCAGAATCGCGTGGGCCGCCGAAGCTTCTTGCATAACTCCAAACAACCGCTCTTTGAGCATAGTGTAAGACCGGCGGCTGCCAAAAGGCTGAATGCAGCAGTGGAAGTCCCAGCCGCCGAGGTGGAACGCAGCAAACACATAAATCTCTGTTTCCCGCGTAATTTCCGAGGTTAACTGCAATTGACCCACAGCCAGAGTCATCGAGCCCATGCGCTGAATTTGGAAATCTTCCTGCAGGGCCTGATAGCAGTAAACTCGCTGTTCGCGGGGATATTTGGCAAACAGAGAACTGATCGCGTAGTGGGCGGCCACCTGTCTGAGACTAATTTGGGCTGTCACCACGAGTTTGCGGTAAACTTCCGCCCCTGTTTTGAAATAGTCAACGTTGCTGGGTACGAGGGCTAGTTGAGCGACAAAATCCTTTTCTAGCTGGACGCCGGTAACTTCGGCAGCCAATTCCAGCGCCCGGGCCGCGTAGCGCAGAATTTGCACGCCTTCTGGCCGCGAGATTTCTTCAAAAAACCAGCCGCAGCTAGTGAACATTAACAGGGTGTGGCGCTGCATTTCCAGCAGTCGCAGGGCGTCCACCTGTTCTCCGGCATCGAGGGGGCGGATTTGATGGCGTTCGAGGAAACTGTCAACGTTAGCGGGCGATCGATCGCGGATGACCTCAATATATTCATCTCTGGCTTTCCAGGGATCGCGCAACAGCTTGCGCCCTGCTTCTTCGTAAATCGGAATCAGTCGATCGCGCAGCCAATTGAGAGTATCCCGCAAAGGGCGGCGCCATTTTTGGTTCCATTCGCCACCGCCGCCGCAGCCGCAATCATCTTGCCAGCGATCGACCCCGTGAGAGCAACTCCAGGCCGTCACGGGTTTGAGTTCAACTTCCCAAGCGCTCGGATTTTGACTTAAATAATGAGCAAAATTCGTCACCGTCCAGCCTCGGCGGGGAAACTCTTCTGTGAAGGCGTAGGCGAGGCATTTTTCGGTACTGTTTTTGTGGTGACCGAAAGTTTCGCCGTCCGTCGCCACGCAGATTAATTGAGCCGGTCGGTGGTCTCCCCGTACTGCTTGACCCAAGCGCCCGGCCAAGTGGTGGCTGCTGCTGAGAACGTCATTGAAGCCCATATCCCGCGAGATCGGGCCGTCGTAGAAAAAGATATCAATGTAAGGAGTGTTGGCAGGTGGGGCTTCGGAATTTTGGGAGTGCTGGCGGCCAAAATAGTGAGTGCTCAGGGGCGAGAGCTGGTGGTCAGCCATCAACCGCATTTCCGGCTTCAAATAGCAGCGGTACGGGCGAGTCGGATCGATTTGACCCCCGCCGACTTCGTGCCATTCGGAATTTTGCCCTGGTTCCCCTTCGTGGTTTTGCCCGATTAGCGGGCGGCAGCGTTCGGCTTGGGAGGGGGCTAAGACAATGAAGCGGATGCCTTCAGCGACTAAAACTTCGAGGGTGGCGTAGTCTACGGCGGTTTCGGCGAGCCACATTCCTTCGGGATCGCGACCGAATCGGGAGCGAAAATCTGCGACCCCCCACCGAATTTGGGTGTATTTGTCTCGCTCGTTAGCGAGGGGCATGATGATGTGATTGTAGACTTGGGCGATCGCGTTGCCGTGACCGTTGAGCCGCTGACAGCTTTTGCGATCGGCTTCCAGAATCCGCTGGTAGACTTCCGCGTCGTAGCGTTCCAGCCAGCTCATCAGGGTCGGCCCGATGTTGAAGCTCATATACTCGTAGTTGTTGACGATCCCCGCGACTTCGCCACGATCGTTGAGTATGCGGGCAAAGGCGTTGGGGCGGTAGCACTCGATGTCAATGCGTTCGTTCCAGTCGTGGGCTGGAGAGGCGCTGGCTTGGCGTTCGATCGCGTCCAGGTAAGGGTTTTCCCGGGGCGGCTGGTAAAAGTGACCGTGAACCGTCACGCAGACCCCAGTTGCAGCAGCCGCACTGCTTTGGGTTGCAGCAGTTACGGTTGGCGAAGACAAAGGTAGCACATCGGATTGAGCTGTAGAAATCGAAACCATGCGATCGAATCCTCAAGTAGTTAAAGACAATAAAACGAGCCTAATTAGAAACTGAAACCTTACGCAGCAAGAGTTACAGCTAGGCATCTGTTAGGACTAAATTTGGCTGACAAGTTTTGATACATTTGTAGTATTGCGAGCAAAGCATTCGTTCCAAGATGCCAACCGTCGATCCCTGGTTTTTCTGCCAATGCTTTGCTGTTGAAAGACTTAAAAAAGGTAGCTTTTGCTGCTTTTTGGCACTTGCGACCCATTTCGGGTTCGTGCTTGCAGGGCTGCTCATTGAGATTTTGATTTACATAGCTGGATTTTAAAGTCTTATTCAGTAAATAGCAAGTTTTCGCCGGAAAGATTTAATTTTTGGCAATAAATCTTGGCGGTTGTGGATATCGGTTTAATGCCCGATGGATTTATAGAATAAGAGTTCTGCCCGAATTTCGCATCATACTTTAGGTGCTTTTTACCTAAGTTCTGGAGAAGTTAGGCCGGTTGGGTTAGGGCGAGGCAGATTTGCTGCAAATGTACTTTCCAGAAGAGTTCTAACACTTGTGCGAAGTCAAAAGGCCACAAAAAAGCAAAACGGTAAGTGTTAGGTTTTAACTCCTCAGAGGTATATGAGAGGGGAGGCGGAGGAGGAGGATGAGGAGGAGGGTTTGGACGAAAAGATGCTGCATTTGACGGCGAAGTTGGAGAGGCAATTTGCCGAGAGTGCCAAGTTAGAGGCGATGATTCGGGAAAATCGGCAGAGGGTGGCTTCTGGCGGATAGTTAGTCAATTGCTGAAGATTATCATGATTTTTGGCGAGAACTTAAGGAAGGTATTGTGCAATATCAAGTGCGGGCCGTATTTTCTGTTATTCGTGAATTAGTGTTGCTTTACTGACCAATTGAACGGAATATTTTAAACAGGCAACAGCAGCGAGGATGGGGAGAAAAAGTTATAGACAATTTAGCTGTTGACTTAGAAACAGCTTTTCCTGAAAGGATGTTTGCCGACGATTGAGCAGTTGGAAGCTGAGTTAGAAGCGGTGGATGTGGAAATTGAGGAGCAATGATAAAATTGGAGAGTGCGAAGTAAAAATAACTATTATCGAAAAATCTTAGAGGAATCCTTCACCCTAGCTGTAACCCGTGATGTTTTGCGACCCAAGGTGCTCTCAGGTGAGATTCGGGTGAAGGATTTAGAGAACCTAGCTAGAAATATCAGGAACTCGCACCATCATTTTTCAAATGCACCGTCTTTTCAAACTTGATGCGTTCAGGAGGTTTTGGAGGTTCTGGAGGTTTTCGAGAAGTATTAGACTCTTGCTGATCGGCTGAATTATTAGACATGGAGCTTCCTTTGAGTAATAATGAATGTAATCCCAATATAACGCTAATTTACGAATACGCAGAGCAGGCATTAAAAGATTTAGATATGAGTAGCAATAGGCTTACTACCAAACTAGGTGTAGTGCTGGGATTTGATGCAGCTCTAATTCGCTTTTTTTCCAGCTTACCCGATCGTTCGCTTGCAGTAAATATTGATGCTTTGGATATTTCTTTGGAGTGTAATTTTTGTTTGGTTTTAAAAATCTCAAGTTACCTTGCTTTAATAATTTCTTTGATTTATTGTTTCTTGGGATTTAAGCCACAAATAGCAGGGCAAATAATTTTACCAGAAGAATTAAGAGAAAAATGCCTTGACATAACAGAGGAAGAGTATAGACTCTTAATCATAGAACACTGGAATCAATCACTCAAGGAATTGGCGAAAAATAGAGACAAAATATCAGATTTGTTTAAAGGGGCTATCTGGGCACTAATATGCGCTGCTATTTTGTCAGCAATTGACGTAATTTTATCTTCTTTCTTAGTCAAGTAAACTACTAAAATACAGAGAGAATTAATTAATGACATCAACCAACAAAAAGAACAATTCAGCAACATCTACCTGCAAGCTGTCACCACCGTTGCCGGCTATTCCCTCTACAAACCTTTCGTAGACGATGACAGCGTAGACTGGGGAGTAGCTGCGAAAGGCGGGACTGGCCCCATCAGAGTACCTCGCTTAGAATTGCAGTTAAAATCTACATCAAGAGATATCCAAGACGATCGCTCGATCCGCTACCCCCTCAAGCTCAAAAACTACGACGACTTAAGAATGGATAACTTCGCCATTCCCCGAATTGTAGTTGTAGTTTTAATCCCCGAAACACCCGAAGACTGGTTAACCCAGTCCGAAACAGAACTCTGCATCAGAAACTGCGGATATTGGATCTCGCTGCGGGGAAAGCCAAAAACACAAAACACAAACGCTGTCACCGTCGCCATCCCCAGAACCAACCAATTTACAGTCGCCGCCCTTCAGTCAATTATGGAGGGAATTAGCCAAGGAGTTCAACCATGAAAGTCACCGTAAAAGATAGCCAAACTCTCGAAACAATCGAGCTAAATCAACTGAGAAATTACTTACAAACTCACGGCTGGCATGAAGACCAACCTTTTTTAGATAATGCCACACTTTGGCACAAACCAACAGCCGATGCAGAAGAATTTGAAATATTGCTACCTAACCGGGAAAACCTGGGAGATTATGCAGCCCGCATCCGCGAGGCAATCCAAACCCTAGAAAACGCAGAAAATCGCCCTCAAATTGAAATTTTAAGCGAACTCATTACCAGCATTCCCAACACGATTATTCAGGGAATTGTCATGCAAATTCACACCCCCAATACCGACAAATTAACTGGTGAAATAACCTTAATAGGCGTCATTGCTGACAAATTGCGGAAAATTAAAACTGCACTCGCAGACAAAGATTATATCCTGGCGATTAAAGCTTATCAAGAACGCTTACCGATTCTCTGTAGTGGTGACTTAATCAAAGACAACAACGCCTTCATCCTCAAAAACCCCCATAACTTAACCCTCGATGAATTGTGGTAAAACTAACAGATTTTGTCATCTATATTAAACACCTTCCAAACAGATATCAAGTTCCCTAGCAAAAGCCTCTGGCGCATCCAGCATCAGCCAGTGTCCAGTATCGGGGATCGTAGTTGTCGTCAGTGTGGGACGGAGGATGTGGAGGCTGAACGGAAAAGTGTTTGAGGGAGCAATAATGGCGTGGGCCCGTGTTCCAGGGGCTGCTAGGTAGCGATCGAGAGCATCAACAGCTTCAAAGGCAAACATCCCGCGAGACATTCCACACAGACAATCCTGTGGAGTCGCCGCCAAGCAAGCGAGTATCCGATCGCGCGTATCGGCCGTGCTTCCTGTCAGCGCCTCGTTGAAGCTGGTTTCCACAGCAGCCCGCCAATCCTCCGTCTCCAGAGCCCTCTGGTAGGGGACGATGCGTGCCTCGTGCACCTCTGCAGGCACCTTGGTAAAATCTCCAGGTGGGTCTGCCAGGATCAACTGCGCGATGCGGTGCGGTGCGCTGGCTGCTGTGGCGAGGGCAATACAAGCACCGAAACTGTGCCCGACGATCGCCACTCGATCAAGTCCCAGCCCATCCAGTACCGCCAAAACATCCGCTGCACAGAAGGCGGGCGCATAGTTGCCGTCCTCCGGCGGTGCAGAATCACCGTGTCCCCGCATATCAAGGGCGATCGCGCGTCGGGTACGGGCGACACGGGCAAGCTGGGCATCCCAGATGCTCGCGGAAACCGCCATACCGTGCACGAAGACCACAGGCAGTGGCTCCGACTCCCCAGCGGTGATAGGGGGGCTGGCTTCGATGATGTGAATAGTGCCGATCGGTCCTTTGAGAGTTGTCGATCGCATACAATTTTCTCCTAATTGTGAATTTCCTCTTTTCACACAACCAATTTTACCTGCGTAACTCCTTGGCGCAATTCATACTGTCCTTTTACCCAAAATTGTTTAATTTTTTCACCCAAAAACGGAGCCGTTTGCATCATTAATAAACGTATAAATACATTGTTTCGGAGTTGTTCGCCTTTCCACGCTTCTTGTGCTTGAAGTTGTTGGGCGCGAATAATTTCCGGTTCCCGTTCTGCCTGAATCCGCGATAATGCTAAGTCAATATCCTTGTAATTACCCCCTGCTTTCAATAAAGGTACAAGGTGATTGGCGGCAACAATGACATCGCGTAACGCCATGTTAATACCTTGAGCGCGCACCGGAGACATGGGATGTGCAGCATCCCCTAAAAGTATGATTCCTGGTCGATGCCAGCGCGGACAGCGACCAACCACAACAGATAATCGCATCGGAGATTCGATCGTATCTGCACAGTTGCGGAAATGTTCTGCCATCCACGCAGGCGATCGCGATGCGAAAGTTTCTGCCCAGTCTGTGTGTTTCCGATCGGTTTTGTCATCGGCAGATAGCACCCAAGCCAGATGAAGTTTTCCTGATTCTGCCCCGTGAAAAACACTGAATCCGCTACCGCCATTCAGGATGGAATAAAATACATTATCCGCCACAAACCGAGGATGAGCGGCAAGTTTAAACCACAAAACATCTATACTCTTCTGCTGTTTTACTAACTCTAATTCTGCCCGTTGTCGTACAACCGAGTTTCTACCATCTGTACCAATCACAAGTGCAGCAGGAATCTCTCGCCCATCTCCTAGCTTTACACCCGCAATGCGATCGTTGCTGTACAGTAAATCTTTTACGGGAACACCTGAGATAAATTCAAACTCTGGATGCAACTTAGCTTCAGAAATTAGTGTTTCTAGCAAAGGCGGTTGCGATACCAGCGTACAAGGTCGATTTGACCCCATTGGCTCATCAACTCGAAATAGTTGCCGATCGCCCACAACGAACTCCCAGGCATCAATTTGTCGGTGTGGAACACCTTCTAGCATTGTGGATAAGCCCATTTGTGCGATCGCATCCAATCCGCTGGGCATTAACGCTTCACCGCGAAACACTCGGTAGGAATCTTTTGCTGCCTCAACCAAAGTTATGGCAATACCTCGTTTCACCAGCAGTAAGGCAAGTGCCGCACCAGTTGGCCCCGATCCCACAATTACAACTTGCCTCATTGCCATTCCCCATTGCTTTTTAATGTATTTCCCCGCTTAATTTCTATCCTAAGAGATAAAGCACTGCCGCAGCTCTTCATCAAGTAGCTTTCTCCACTGTAAATCCGATTTCTTGCCCGTATGATAGTTCCAGCGTGTGACCGTCCGGGTCTCGCAAAAAAGCCCAGTAGCCGATCGGATATCCAGAATCTTTTGGTTCCTCAAGCAGCACGCCTTCTTGACGTGCTTTGTCGCAGAGAGAATCCATGTATTCGCGACTTTTGCAACCTACTCCCAGGTGTGCCAAGGGAGACAGAACGGGATGTATGGAGTTGGTTTGAATTAGCACAATTACAAAAGGGCGAGTGTGATCGGAAAGCCACACTACAGTAACACCAGCTTCTGCATCGATGCGGCGGTGAACTACTTGCATTCCAGCATACTTGGAGTAGAATTCAATACTGCGAGCAACATTTGAAACCGGAAGGGCTATATGAGTCAGTCCAATATCAATCATGAGAGGTATAAGAAGTTAATTGAAACTGTTGGACTGTTGGCAATCCCGATGATGCAATTTCTTTTGGCGGTACCTGTCGCGCTGAAGTCTCCAGGTATTTTCCCTCGTGGGTTGGTGAGACGATTTTCATCCGGTGAGGGCGACTGTAATAGCGGTGGGTTGGTTCCCTCAGTGCCTGTTCTTGGAAGCTTTCGTTGGCAATTTTCTTGCGGAGTTTGACGATCGCATCCATAATCGCTTCGGGGCGGGGCGGGCATCCCGGCACATAGACATCCACGGGAATTAACTTGTCTACACCGCGGACAGCACTCGGAGAATCTGCACTGAACATTCCGCCTGTAATCGTGCAAGCACCCATTGCAATCACGTATTTGGGTTCTGGCATTTGTTCGTAAAGGCGCACCAAAACCGGAGCATACTTCATCGTGATGGTGCCGGCGGTAATCATCAAATCTGCCTGTCGGGGAGACATCCGGGGAAATACACCTAATGGATCCAAATCGAAACGGGCTGCCAGCATGGCGCTAAATTCAATGAAGCAACAGGCAGTCCCAAACATCAGCGGATACAAGCTGGACATTTTTGCCCAGTTATAAAGGTCATCGACTGTTGTGAGGATGATGTTTTCAGATAGCTGATGCGTGACTTCAGGAGCGGCGATCGAATTTGCGATCGGCAAATCTTCAGAAGGAATATGCAGTGTCATGTCAGGTGAGTTCATTTTGACAAACTCCTTAATTAATCTAGCGGTTGGTTATCGGTAGTTGCGTGTTGATTTATATCTGAATACTAAAAATATTTATTGAAAATTGAGTAAAAAATAACTGACCCATACAGTTTTTATTTAATTATGGTATGGCATTTGAGAGGTCGCCACCAACCGTAATATACTGTAAAGTATCGGATGAAAATAGCGATTTTAGGAGTTAGGCTTCAAGTGCGTGGGATTCGCGATCGCGCTGTACAAAAGCTCGATCGACCGGCGACCAACAGCTAGCGGGCCAGAGAGGATGATCGTCTCAGAGTATCAGCCTCCGGATTTATCGGTGCGGGTCGCTTTCATCAATCTAAAACTTGTGCTAAGCGAAGTCGAAGTATCTAAAATCTAAAATCGATTGACGGAACGCTTAATTCCAGAACCCAAGCTTTTTTTTTTATTTGCCCGCAGGCTATGATTGACGGTTGGCAGCTTTTGAGAATCTAAATGCTAAACACAAATACAATAATTTCCAGCCTGCTGTTATTTATCCCAGTTTCCATCGCCGGACACTTTCTCGGCTGGGAATCCTCCACAATCTTCGTCACCTCGGCTTTAGCCATCATCCCCCTAGCCGCCTGGATGGGGACGGCCACCGAAGAAATCGCCGTCGTCCTCGGTGCCAATTTGGGGGGTTTGCTGAACGCTACCTTCGGAAATGCCACGGAACTAATTATCGGCATTGTCGCCCTCAACGCCGGACTAATAGATGTTGTCAAGGCCAGCATCACCGGTTCAATTATGAGCAACCTGCTGCTGGTGATGGGATTGGCGATGCTGCTGGGCGGCTTGCGCTACAAAGAACAAGATTTTCAGCCGACAGTCGCGCGGTTGAATGCTTCAGCGATGAACTTAGCCGTGATTGCCATTTTGGTGCCAACTGCAGTTAATGCCACCTCTATTGGCATCCCTCCAGCAACTATGCAGAACCTCTCTAGCGCTGTTGCTGTAGTGCTGATTGTCGTCTACGTGCTGACGCTGCTGTTTTCGATGAAAACCCACAGTTATCTGTACGATGCAGGGGTGGCAGAAATAGAAATGCTTGAAGAATTAGCCGAAAGTAACTTAGCACCAGATAGTCCTGACCACAAAGTCAATCTGCCACTGTGGATTGGGGTGCTATTGGCCTGTACCCTGATGGTAGCTGTCGAGTCAGAACTGCTGGTGGGTACTCTGGAAGAAGCGACGGCGCGTTTGGGGCTGACATCACTGTTTACCGGGGTGATTTTAGTGCCGATTATTGGCAATGCTGCCGAACATACGACGGCGGTGACGGTGGCGATGAAAAATAAAATGGATTTGTCGGTTTCTGTGGCCGTGGGTTCCAGTTTGCAAATTGCTTTGTTTGTTGCGCCCGTGTTGGTTTTGGCAGGTTTTGTCTTGGGCAAACCGATGGACTTGAATTTCAACCCGTTTGAACTTGTAGCGGTTGCGGTGTCGGTGCTGATCGCCAATTCTATCAGTTCTGACGGCAACTCTAACTGGCTAGAAGGTACTTTGCTGTTGGCAGCTTATACGGTTTTGGCGCTGGCGTTCTACTTCCATCCGGTAATTGAGGGACTTGTTTAAAAGGCTTTCTTCTGCTGAAGGAAGAGGGAAGAGGGAAGAAGGCCGATTTTTTCACTCCCTCACTCGCCCACTCTCCCACTCTCACTTCTTTCTTCGAGAGTGGTGGTTGCGATCGTACAATTGAAATGTGGCTGTTCTCTCGTTATTAGTTCTGGTCTGTTTGTACATTATGTGCTCTGATCAGGGATTTGTGACCTTGATCGGCTATGACAAACAACAAAAGCTTTGACCTCAACCCGATCGTTAGATCGCAGTGCTCCCGGTTATAAAAAAACACGGAATGCTGAAGTCAAGCGAGACTAAAACCTCCCTTGACTTCAGAGACGCTGCAAGATTTAAATCAAGGGTGCTCATGAGTCTTTTACTAGGTGTGCTACGATCGTCATAAGTTGAAAACTGAGTTGGACTTGCATAGTCAAAAAGTTCACCAAAGTTAGTCATACTTAACTTGACTGATTAACATTCTGGGCGATATGATTAAATCAATGCCGAAAAAAAGGCTTAATTATCTGGGAGAGTAAACCGAGCGTGCAAGTCAAAAATGACCAGCCTGTCACAAGGTAGAACGGGAGCCCGCGTTTCGTTAAATTGGTTGAAAATAGTGGATGAATAATGGCTACAAGCTTCAACTAAAATTAATTCAATTAGGGCGTTCCTCCGCCCCAATTAACGCCTGTGGACAAGAAAGAGCCGACTCCCTTGGGTGAAGCAGGAAACAGACCCTTCAGGAGTAATTCTGATTGAATGGTGAGGCTTAAATAAGTTTGGCTAAGTTTGGTGTAGCAGTAAACGACGGTCGATTTAAAACTGACCAGCCTATAAAAAGGTCGAACGGGATACCACGATTCGTTAAATTGGTTGAAAATAATGGTTAAACAATGGCTAAAAGCTTCCACAATAATAAATAGTTGTATAGACTTCAAAAATAGGGTGCTGCTCCACCCGAATTTACGCCTGTGGACAAGTAAGAGCCGACTCTCTTGGCAGAAGCAGGAATCAGACCCTCTAGAAAATACTTCTAGTTGAATGGTAAAGCTTAGATAAGTTTAGCCAAGTTTTGTATAGCAGTGTCAAAGTAAAACTTGATAGAGCAACCTCAATCAGGGTTATGTGGCTTCTGTGAGTTATTGCCTCAATCCCAAATGCCCGAATCCCTCCGATCCAGCCAACTCTGGCAAATCCGTGTGTATCCACTGCGGGTCTGAACTTTTGTTGCAAGGTCGATATCGGCTAGTCGCGCCTCTCGGAGGCGGTGGCTTTGGCCGAACATTTGAAGTGGACGACAACGGCGCCCGAAGAGTGCTTAAAGTCCTGCTCAAAGACCATCCCAAAGCTGTAGAACTTTTTAAGCAAGAAGCCGACGTATTGGTCAGGCTGAGACATCCAGGTATTCCTAAAGTCGATCGCGACGGTTATTTTACATTTACGCCAGCTCACAGCACAGAGTCTTTTCACTGTCTGGTGATGGAGAAAATTGCTGGGGCCAATTTGCAAGACTGGCTGAAACATCGGGGCCGCCCCATCAGTCAAGAACAAGCTCTGAATTGGCTCAAACAACTGTCGGAAATTTTAGACCAAGTTCACCGACTCAACTATTTTCATCGGGATATCAAGCCGCACAATATTATGTGCAAGCCCAACGGGCAGTTAGTGCTGATAGACTTCGGGACTGCTCGGGAAGTGTCGGGGACTTATTTCGCTAAGGTTGGCCAGGGGCAAAATGTGACTGGTATTGTTTCTCCTGGCTACACGCCGCCGGAACAAACTAATGGCAAGGCTGTTCCGCAGTCGGATTTTTTTGCTCTGGGGCGCACTTTTGTTTATTTGCTGACTGGGAAGCCGCCGACTGCGTTTCCAGAAAATCCCCGCACGGGCAGATTAATGTGGCGCAAAGGAGCTCCTCAAGTTTCCGACGCCGTGGCTAATGTGATCGATTACCTGATGGCGCCTTTTCCGGGCAATCGACCTCAAAGTCCCCAGATGGTTTTGCAGTGCTTGGAGGAAATTAATCTCGACGATGCAGAAACTCAGGTGCCGACTCAGTTGCCGACGACGGGGCAAACTAAAATTCGCGGAACTTCGGGGCCGTCTGTGGGGACGAAGCAGAGTGCCATGAACCGCCTCAGACCTCTAAATTCGGGCTTGAAGAAGCCCGGGCAAGAGGCTTTGGATTGGTGGAAAAATAAGTTGCTGGCGGGCACGGCTGTTTTGATGGTGGGTATTGGCGCGTCTCAAATTTACGGTTCGCTGCGTTACGGGGTGTTTCCGGCAAACCCGGTGTGGCTGCTTTCTACTTTACCTACCACTCATTTTTTGCAAAAAAGTTTGGATAATGTCGGGAGTGTAAATGCGATCGCCCTGTCGCCTGACGGTCAAACTTTGGTGAGCGCAAGCTTTGGGACGATTAGAATTTGGAATGTAAGGACGGGACGCCTGGTGCGGACTCTAAATTCGGTGCATTCTAAAAAATCGGTCAACACGCTGGCGGTGAGCCCGAACAGCTCGATTTTGGCCAGCGGCGGCGGCGACAATAATTTGATTCTCTGGGATTTGAAGACGGGGCGACGGATGCGGACGATTGCCGCTCACAAAGCCGCCGTCAATGCGATCGCTTTTAGCAGGGACGGTCAAACTCTGGCTAGCGGCAGCGATGACAAAACTATTCGCTTGTGGAATGTCAGAACCGGCAGCAGGTTGCGGACTTTGAGCGGCCACGCCGGAGGAGTAAACGCGATCGCTTTGAGCCGGGACGGTAACACTCTCGCTAGTGGCAGTCAGGACAAGACTGTGCGTTTGTGGAATCTCGGTACCGGAGAAGTCAGAAGAATTATCACAGGTCACGGGGGCCCGGTTAATGCTGTGGCTTTTAGCCCGAACGGGCAAATTGTGGCTAGTGCTAGCACCGACAATACGATCCGTTTGTCGAACGTACAAGACGGGAAGCGCACCCGCACTTTTAAAGGGCATTCGAGCTGGGTGAGGACGATCGCCTTTAGCCCGGACAGCCACACTTTGATCAGCGGGGGCGGAGATATCATAGTTTGGGATTTGAAGACGGGAAAAGAAAGAAGCACTCTTTCTGGTCACAGTCAGTTTGTGAGCTCTGTTGCTATTGCCAGAGATAGCAAGACTTTTGTCAGCGCCAGTCCCGATCGCACTATTAAGATTTGGCGAATGCCATAGTCATACTATTTTAGATTTTAGATTTTAGATCTAAGAATTGGTAATGACTGCTTTTGTATGGGTTTGGAGTACGGGTCTACAGTTGCATTGTTTTTTTACTGGCATCAGTAGTCATATCAATTTCGGTTGCATTAGAATGGTTAAACCGCTCTTGACCCTCTCGACGCAGAGGAATAGAACAGAGGGATGAATAATTCCGATGGTACCGGATTTGACATTATTCAAAATCCAGAGCAATTACCCATTACCAATTCGTAATTTTCAATTTTCACATAAATTTGGTATTATCCAAAAATTCCTCGCCCGTTTTTCGCAAATTCATCCACAGTTTGCTGCGATAATTCATGAACTGCGATCGCCTGCAACACGTCAAAAGGCAATGTCAAATGATGTGCGCCAGCTAACAAAGTTTTTACCGCTTCGTCCGGCGATTTAATGCTAGCTGCCAAAATCTCAGTATTACTTCTGTGCAACACATTTGCCATATCCCGCACTAAGGCAAAACCGTCTCCTAACAATCTGGTGGCGCGATTCACGTAGGCGATCGCATATTTGGCCCCCGCTTCTGCGGAGACAACTGCTTGTGATGCGCTGTAAATAGCTGTCACCGCGCAAGGAATTTCCGGTGACAAATGCGTTACTGCTTGAAAACCAGCCGCCGTTGCTGGAACTTTCAACACTGTTTGCTGTCCAATTAATTCAAAAGCCGCTTTTCCTTCTGCCACCATGCCATCAAAATCAGATGCAGTTAGCTGATAATACACTTCCCCCGGAATAAGTTTTGCCAGTTGTGTGAGCGTCACATCGGGAGCTAAATCGCTTTTTCCCAGGAGGGTTGGATTAGTAGTAATTCCCGAAAGCCAGCCGAACTTGCTCGCCTCTTTTGCTTCGGCTACAATTGCAGTATCGAGATAAATTCCCATCAGCTCTACACCTTTCTTTTCTTAGTTTGTTCTGATTTTTCCCAGGCTTAGTTTCAATTTGATGTTACTGAGCGTCAAATTGATTGTTAAGTATTAACTGTAGCAGATTTGTGAAAACATCGCTAGTAAGTAAAAATAACAATTAAGTGATGGGTATCACGTCAGTTGCTGATTACGATCGCCATGTAAGAAAACTTCGATAGCCAAATGCCGGAAACAAACAATTTATATTTGTAGTATGGGTTATGTATGCAATAACTCAAGGAGGTGACTCATAAAATGAGAGAAAAAGAAAATCATCAGTCACAAGTCAGTCTTGAGGTATCTTGTGACAAAGGGGAGTTTAAAAAACCAGCAGCCACTCAAGACTTGTCAGAAAATGATAATTCTCAAACCGAGTCTCAAGCATTTGAAAATCACGGTGAAGATGGTTTGAAGGCTCTAGCACGCTTAATGATGGTGAGTCTAACTTGGTCGCTGGCAGGACTTTCTAAACCTAAGTAAATTTTTGGGCTATGGGTTATATCGTTTCCGGTTGGATGGGAATGATCAAGTCAAGGTTGCACAATTCCACATTCCCCCACTCCCCACCAACCACTCCCCATCATAAGGAGTGTTACCGGAATTGATATTATTGGTTATTGGTAATCAAGACTGGTATTCTGCCAGAGTGCCATGAATCTTTAAGTTTTAATATCCAATTCCTAATCTCTCGCCTGTGCTTTTTATAGTACAGGCTTGCCCTTTTCCCAATCGGATGGGACTCCATGCCTCATCCCTGGGCTTCGCCCAATTCCCCATATCAAACTTTTATTTATATCAACCGTTTTAGCGGTTGCTATAAATCTGCCCCAAAGACACAATATTGTTGTGTCCGGATCGGCTACTTAATATTTTCCGAACCTACTGCCTCAGAAATCGAATTAAATCCTTTTTCTTCCAACTTTTGCAGTAAACCTTGGAGAATTCGACGCACCATCCAAGGCCCTTCGTAAACCCAACCGGTGTAAACTTGAATTAAACTCGCACCCGCGGCTATTTTTTCCCAAGCATCTTCGGCGGTGAAAATGCCGCCCACTCCAACTATCGGCAATTCGCCTTTTGTATATTGCCAGATAAATCGGATTACTTCTGTCGATCGCTCCCGCACTGGAAGCCCGCTAATTCCCCCGGCTTCTTCGGCGATTGGTTTGCCTGTTTCTCGCAATATTTGTGTTTTCAATCCGTCGCGGCGGATGGTGGTATTTGTGGCGATAATTCCTGCTAGTTGGTAGGTTTTTGCTAAGTCAAGGATTGAGACGATCGCCTCTGGTTCCAAATCCGGCGCAATCTTGACTAAAATTGGCTTGGTTCCCTGATTTTCTTGTTGCAAAATTTCCAAAATTGTGCTTAGTCCAGCAGCATCTTGGAGCGATCGCAACCCAGGCGTATTCGGAGAAGAAACGTTCACTACAAAATAGTCGCCCCAATCTTTCAGCAGCTTAAAACTCTCCAAATAGTCGGCTGCTGCCTGCTCTAACGGTGTTACCTTAGATTTACCGAGATTGATGCCCAAGGGGAACCGAGACTGAGGCATGGGGCGCTGGGCATCGAATTTTGACTGTTTCTGTGCTGCCTGAAACCGGCCTGCCATTGCCGCAGCTCCTTGATTGTTAAATCCCATGCGGTTGAGGGCTGCACTGTCCTGAGTCAAGCGAAACAAGCGAGGTTGAGGGTTTCCCGGCTGCGGCTGACAAGTGACAGTTCCCAGTTCGGCAAAGCCAAAGCCAAAATTTGCCCAAATGTCAGCAGCTACGCCGTTTTTATCAAATCCCGCAGCTAAGCCGACAGGATTGTTAAAGCTCAGTCCCCACAAAGATTGTTCGAGGCGAGAATCTTGGACTCCCAAAGATTTCTGCAATCGAGAGAGCATTTGGCTGGTTGCGGGGTTTGACTGGGTTCTGGCTGCGAGTTCGAGAACTTGGAGAGTGCGGTTGTGCAGCCACTCGGCATCGGTTTTCAATACGGAAAACAACAGCGGGCGTACACTTGATTGATAAATATCCAATGATTTGTACTGGGGCAATTTACAAATTAGAAATGAGAAGGAAAATAAAAATATTCACGAGCAGCCAGCGAAGGCGAAGTTTTTACTTCAACTTCGATCGACTGTATCCAATGTTTGAGATTGAGGCATAAGTGAGACGATTATATTATAAGTTGACTCTTTTGCATTTTATTTTTTTGAATTTTTAAGTTAGTAATTTTAAATTAGACAAGGTGCGGGGAAGCTTGGAAATGGGGCAGCAGCAAAGACCAAAGGATTTAGACGAACAAATCGCGACCCTAGAGCGCGTTCTCCAGACTCTCCGAGAAGAGGAGAATGTGGAAGTGCTACTTTCAACCACTCTCGGTTACTTGCAAACGGAATTTGACTGGGGGTTGATTTGGATCGGGTTGTACGATCGACAGGCCCACAGATTGTTCGGGAAAGGCGGCATAACTCCTAACGGCGACCAGTCTTTTCTCAAACAGCGGTTTGCCCTCAGCCCAGGGGATTTGCTGGAACAAGTGGTGATTCAGCTCCGGCCGGTGGGAGTCCCGGATTTGCGATCGGAAAGTAGAGCCGGAGAATGGCGCAAAGCAGCTCAAACTTTCAATATTCAAGGCACGACTCTGTTTCCGCTCCGCTATAAAGACCGCTGCTACGGCGTGATTTTACTCGGCACAGACGTGTGGGGAGCGTCGCCAAAGTCCGGGGAAAAAACGCAGTTGGCGATCGTATTTGGAGCGCTGGCAACTGCTCTTTACCAAATAGAAAAAGACTGGCAGCGACAACAAGTTAAACACCCAGATGAGTCTCTTTTAGCGCTTATTTCGCAGTTGGGGGAACTGCGAACGCTCGACCAATACTTGCAAGCGGTGGTCGAACAAACTCATGAATTTATCGAGCCGACACGCACCAATGTTTATTGGTTCGAGCGAGAGCGGCGATATTTTTGGCGCCGAGTCAGCAACCGCGAAGTTGCTCCGGGTTTGGGCGGGCCGAGCCGAGCGGCTTCGGGCATCACCGTTCAAGACTTGGGCGAATTTTATCAGGCTTTGGGCAGGGAAGAAATGGTTTGGATCGGTGAATCTCAAAGTTCTCTGAAAACTGAGCTGACGGGGCGGTTGATGCAGCAAATCCGCGCTCGCTCTCTGTTGGCTGCGCCGATTGTTTCAGAAGGGGAATTGTTGGGATTTTTGGCAGTCGAAGCCAGCGAACCCCGGATTTGGCAAGACAATGAAAAGCATTATCTGCGGGGAGTGGCGCAGTTAGTGGCTCTGACGGCTCCTGTGTCGGAAATGGAGGAGAAAATTCAGCAAATTGAGATCGATCGAGATTTAACTGCCGGAATAGCTCACGCCATCTACAGCGACGCTGACTGGGAGGCGACTTTGAAAAATACCGCCGAACAGTTGTGCGAGCGACTCAAATGCGAATACTTTTTGCTGCTGCTGTACGGCGAAGAACAAAATCGCTTTGAAATTGTCTGCCAAAATCTGCCCCGCAACCGCAGGTCAGTGCCGTCGCCACTCAACGCCCTCGATGTGGCTGACGTGGGGCTGTTGCAAGAAAGCGAACCTGTGGCTATTGAAAATTGGGAGGAAGACGGGCGGTTGAGCGCTTGGCGGGATGTGTTGGGGGAAGCTGGGGTGCGATCGCTTTTGGCATCGACCACGAGGGGGAAAAAGAAAGAGGGAGAAAACCCCAATCTAAAATCGAAAATCGCCAATCGAAAATCGATCGAGGGTTTGCTGGTTGTCGGGCACAGTGCAACTCGCACTTGGAGGCGATCTGAGCAAGAATTAGTTGGGCTAGTGGGCCAACAGCTAGGATTGATCCTGCACTCGTGGCAGCAGAGTTCGGCAATCGACAAATATCAGCAATTTGAGCGCTCGCTCAAATCGGGTTTGGCGGTTTTGCACCATTCTCCTGATGAGCAATCTGAGCAAGAGATATCTGCTGCTTCACCGACGATGTTCCCAGAGTTGCCTCTACAAAAGCTCGATCGTAACTTTGCTCAACACGTTTCCGAGACACTTTCCTGTCCTTTAGTAGCCGTAATTACTTGGAATCCCGGTGAGGAGGAAGGTTCAATTGCGACGGCGCTAGCTGCCAATCCCGTATTTGCCCTCAATCCCGAGGCGGTGATTCCTGTCAAAACAGATGTTTTGATCCAACAAACCCTGGCTGCTAGCGGGGTGCTGCAACAGAGCACGAGCCAACTGCAACTGGCGACGAAGCGGTGGCTCCGCAGTCCGGGAATTGGCGAGATTCTGACGGTGGCACTGCGGACGGCCCCAGAACACGCTCTGGCGGGCATTGTGGTGGCTGCAGACGCTCCGGGCCGCCAGTGGTCGGAGTTGTCGGTGAGTTTACTCAGCTCGATGGCGTCTCAGTTGGCTTGGTGGCGCAGGTATTTGGCGGTGCAATCGATCCAGGAGTCGCAGCGATTGGATATGGAGTTGCTCAACTGGTACAAACAGCGCCGTTTTGAGGACTTTTACCGCACTGTGGGAGCGGGGGTGAAGGAGTTGGGGGAGTTGAGTCAGTCGATTTTGCAGTCGGCGAAGGAACAAAAGGATGCTCTGAAAGTTTTGCGCTACCAACAGGTTTTGCGACACATTAGCAATGCTGTGGGGTCAACTCATTTGCTGCTGAAACAGGAACAGTGGCGGCTGCAATTCGGACAAGATGCGGTGCCTGTGAGCGCTTGGCTGAGGCGATCGCTCGATCGAACGGCCCCCCTGGTCAAACAGTCGCAAGTCTTGCTGGAAGTGCACAGAGAAACTGCTGTGTCGATGCCTGCGGGTCAGAGTTTGAGCGTTCGCGGGGACAGCATCAAGCTGGATTTGATCCTGTGCGAATTGCTGGCGACGGCTTGCAGGCGCTCTGCTGTTGGCGCCAAGATTGAGATTCGCTCTGAGTTGTTGGGGGAAGATTTGTTAGAATTGTCTGTGATCGATAGCGGCGCGTGCGATCAACACTTCATTGCAGCCTTCAACGGCGATTCCGAACCCGATATATTAGCGGTTTCTAGTTCCAATAGGTCGATCGTCCAAAATCTCTTAATTTGTCAGCGAGCGGTACGCTTAATGGGGGGAAACTTTTCTATAGAAATGTTAGAAAACAATTTAATTGTGGCTCGTTTAGTGCTGCCCCTAGCCAATTCTTAAAATTCTGTACGGGCGAGTTCACCCTATCTACAATTCACATACTAGGTATTTATAAACCAGCCCCTACCCAACTTCTAGCGGTAAAGTGCTTCAGATCCACCCTACATAGGGTTTGCTGAATAATTGATCGCAGACCACTAGCAGGAGCGATCGATATATTCAAGGTGAGTTAAATATAAGT